>CAMIWY010000099.1 GCA_946402595.1 uncultured Clostridia bacterium | reverse complement strand
ATACTAGAAATAACCTCCTTGATAATCCATTCGGGCGTAGACGCGCCCGCTATAACGCCAATTTTATTACTTTTTGCTGCTTGTTTCAATAGCTTATCGTCAGCATTTTCAATAAAAATGCTATTTTCACAATTATTTTTAGCTATTTCATACAGCTTTCCCGAGTTGGAACTGTGCTTGTCCCCAACCACGACCATCATGTCGACTTGACGGGCCAGCTGACGGCAGCTCTCCTGCCTGTCTCTCGTTGCATTGCATATTGTCCTGCGCACATCGTAGGCTTTGCCGGCTTTGTCAAATACCGAAAGTATGTCTTCCAGGAGCTCTGCCTTGATGGTTGTCTGGCATACGATCACCGGAATATCAGCCTCTGCATGCTCTGAAACGTAGGCCTCAGCCTCCTCAGCATTGCCGATGACTGCTGCCTCATATCCGCACCAGCCGCAGGTCGCTTTTACTTCCTGATGATTCCTGTCGCCCACCATGATCACGGGCTTTCCTGCCTCATGTGCTTCACTGACGATATCATGTATCTTCTTAACGAAGACGCAGGTAGTATCGACAAGCCTGATGCCGCGAAGCTCCGCTTCCTCATAGAATTCTCTCGGTTCACCGTGCGACCGTACGATCACAGTATCGCCCTCTCCTGCTTCGGAAAGAGATCCTATCATTTTGACTCCCATCGACTCGAGTCTTGATACTACAGCGCTGTTGTGGATGAGATGGCCGCAGGTAAAAAGCCTGCCCTTACCATCTGAAGGATCACCATCCTTCGCGGAGGCATGCTTCTCTGCTTCTGTGAAAGCCAGGTTGATGGCTCTGTCTACTCCGAAACAGAATCCGGAGTGCTCTGCTCTTATGATTTCCAATTCAGGTTCTCCTTATGCGAAAGCCTGCCGTAGAAACCGGCAGGCAGTTAATGGCTATTGATCGTTTATCTTGCCACTATCGCTGCAATTATCAGCATCGCGGCGAATACAGTGACTATTGCTGTAACAATGTCTCCGACAAGTCTGTCCTCATTCTCGAATGAGAAGTTCTTGATACGGACACTGCTGCTGTTTCTGGTCCACAGAGTCGGATCTCCGAAGTGCAGCCTGAGGTATTCCGCTGCCCTGCCGCTGTGGATACCGCACCATCTGAATATGCCCTCAATGATGTGGGATATCTTCTGAATAAGTGTGTTGAAAGGTCTTCTGTAGAACCAGTCAAAATCCACGGTCACTTCGTCGTGCGGTTTCATCTTCTTGAGATACAGGAAGAACGGTATCGATCCTCCGATGAAGATGGCGACATATTCAAGAACATGTCCCATGTGATAAGGCTCTGCGATCGTCTTGTACGGCATGAGAGCATAGAACTTATCCGGGAATATACCGATCGCAATGGTTGCAGCGGTACCGAGAATCATAGCAAGATTCATCGAGAATGGTACCTTCTTCTCCACTTCGGAAGCTTTCTCATCCTCACAAGGTCCGAAGAATACAAAATAATTGATCTTCAGTGTGATGGACAGAAGTGTACCGACACCGCCCGCAGTTAGCATCAGTGCCGGAATGGTATAACCTCCCTCATGAACTGCATCCATGATAAGCGCTTTGCTCACAAATCCCGAAAGTCCCGGAAGTCCTGCTATAGCGAGGGAGCTTATGAGGAAGCAAACAGCCGTTACAGGCATCTTCTTCGCAAGTCCTCCGAGCTCGGTGATATTGCTCCTGCCTGTAGCATATATTACTGCGCCGGCCCCCATCATAAGGACTCCCTTGAACAGGATGTTGGTAAAAGCATGTGCTGTTGCAGCATCTATGCCTATCGCGCCGCCGACGCCCGCTGCAGCTATCATCATGCCGAGCTGGCTTACGATGTGATATGCCAGAAGTCTTCTGATGCCGTTTTCCATGATCGCCATGCAAGCGCCGTAGATAGCGACGATCGCGCCGATCCACACCAGATCCGTCATGCCGCTCATCATCCTCAGCATGAGGTATATCGCAGCCTTGGTTGTGAACGATGACAGATATACAGTTCCGGTTGCAGTTGATTCCGGGTAAGCATCCGGAAGCCATGCATGCAGAGGCGGTATAGCTGCGTTGACAGCGATGCCTATCGCGATCAACCAGAAGCATGGCTCTCCGATGCAGTCTGAAAGATGTCCGAGATTGTTGTCATAGTGGAACATGTATATGATAAGTCCCGCAAGCAGCATGTTTCCGCCGAATGCGTGAACGAGTATGTATCTGAAGGATGCCCTCGCAGATGCCCTGTCATGCTTGCAGTAAACAACGTACATCGATGCAAATGCAGATATCTCCCAGAATACGATCAGCGAAATGCAGTCTCCCGCCAGGATAACTCCCATTACGCTGCCCGCATATACCATCGACATACCGCACTCATATCTGTGCTGGATACCGATGCCATAGATCCCGTTGAGTATAGCTATGACGCAGAACACAAGCATAAATGTCCATGCCAGGCTGTCAAGATGTATGAACTCCATCTGAATGTATGGAGTAAGCTCATAAGGAAGACTGCTGTCTGCTGTCATCTGCAGGAAAGCCCATGTAGCAGTTACAGGCGCGACAATGCTGAGGGGCTTTCTTAAGCCCCTCGGAAGAAGCATGACAAGAATACCGAACAGGATCATTATGATCCCCGGGTGCAGCATCATCATTAACTTGTCAGCTGTAAATCCTGCCAACCGGCGTCCTCCCTGCTATTCAGCTGCCTCATTGATAAGGTCGAGTATTTCTCTCTTGGTAACTTTATTCGGAAGCTCTATTCCCATTCCGATGGCAATCTCTGTGAGTTCCTTTTTATTCATGTGCATCGAAGGCTTGCGTCTTTTTTCCGTGAAGGCCTTCTCCAGGCTGTCGCGTATCTCAGCATAGGATTCTGACCATTCGCTGGCAGCCTCGCTCTCCGCAGCCTTAGCCTTAGCTTCATCCATAGCCGCCTTAGCCTCCTCGAGCTCTTCAGCAGCCTCTTCCTCTTCTTTTCTCTTAGGCTTCCTGGTCCTGCTTGTCTTGGCCCTGATGCTGAAGCCGAATGTCTCTTCCGGAGTCTTAGGTTCTTCAGGCTCCTGCTTCTCTTCCGGTGCTTCTTCAGCCACTTCTTCTGCTGCAGGTTCCGGTTCCGGCTCAGGTTCCACAGCTGCAGGTTCAGGCTCAGGCTCAGATACTATTTCTTCAGCTGCTTCTTCTGCCGGAGATTCTTCTGCAGCCGGAGTCTCTTCAGCTGCCTCTTCCTCTTCCTGATGGACTTCTATACTCTCTGCAACCGCATCAGGTATCTCAAGCATGATCTCTTCAGGTTCCGCTGCTTCAGAATCACCGAGATGAGCTTCAAGGTGCTTCTCCTCAATGATCTCGCCTTCAGGGTTGGTCTCATGTTCCCTGGTGATACTGATGCCGGCGGCATTCAGCATGAGCTCCTCCTCCATGAGTTCGCGGGCATTGTAATAGTCTGCAGGCCTTCTTATGAGGGCTTGCAGTATTATTTTGCTCATAATGATCAGCAGGACTGAACATATGAACGCTATTCCCAGATACTCAAGAGTTTCATGAAGCATTATATCTGCACCTACATATATGGCATAAATATCTGATTACCCGCCATGACGGACAGGTCAAACAGATGAAGTCCGGCATTCGGGAATAATCCCAGGATAATGGATATGACAGCCGTTATTATCAGCGGTATAAGCATTGCCGGAGCCGCTTCTCCGTACTCAGCAAAATCAGGATTGTCGACGTTCTTCTTGAATGCTACGAGCACCACCGGCATCAGGTATGTAAGAGCCAGCAGAGCACTTGCTATCAGTGTAGCGACGAATACAGGCTTGCCAATTGCAACGGCGCCCATAATAATATTCGCTTTGCTCACGAATCCGACGAAGAACGGGAATCCTGCAATTCCTATCGAAGCAGCCGTGAATGCGATCATCGTGTAAGGCATCCTTCTGCCTATGCCGACCATCTCACGGATGTCCTTCTTATGTGTGGTCACGAATATCGCACCTGCAGCCATAAAGAGAGTGATCTTCATGAATGCATGGGCAACAATGTGGTAAAGCGCTCCCGCAGTGCTGTATGGAGTCAGGATGCATATACCGAGAACGATATATGACAGCTGTCCGACAGTCGAGAATGCGAGTCTTGCCTTGAGATTGTATTTTCTCATCGCGATAAACGATGAAACTATTATCGTAAACACAGCCATCCAGGCCAGTATTTCAGCACCCTTGCAGGCTTTGGCTGCTTCAGGGCCGAATACATAGAGCACAACTCTCAGCGTGCAGAAGGCTCCGGCCTTGACTACTGCTACGGCATGCAGAAGTGCACTTACCGGTGTAGGCGCTACCATCGCTGCAGGCAGCCAGCTGTGGAGAGGCATAACGCCTGCTTTGACCATTCCTGCTCCGACCATCATGAAGAAGACGAGCAGCATCCAAGGCATCGGCATCATGTCAGGCTTTATAAAGCCGCCAGGTGTGAATTCCATCGTGCCGGTGACTGCATAGACTATTACTATGCCTGCGAAGAATATCTGGCCGCTGATGAGCGTATATGCCAGATATTTTCTGCCGGACATTGTACCCTCAGCATCTCTGTAGTGTACGACCAGCGGATAAGTAGCTACTGTCAGCACTTCAAAGAAAATGAAGAATGTTATCAGGTTGGCTGCAAAACAGAGTCCGGTAGCTGCGCACAGGCACATTGCGAATGCTGCATAGTAGCCGGTCTGGTTCTGCTCACCGTGCCCTCTCATGTATCCGATCGAATAGATCGACGTAAGGATCCACAATGTGGACGCTACACATGCGAAGACCATTCCCGCAGCATCAACGTTGAATGCGAACGATACGCCCTTCACAATGCTGAAGAGTTCAAGCCTTATTTCCGTACCTGCAAGAACAGCAGGGATCATTGAATATACGATGATTATCTTAAGGACTGCCGCTGTAAGGGTTATTCCCTCCCTTGCATTAGGACGTATATGTTCTCCGAGAACATATATCAGGCCGGATGCAATGAGCGATACGAGAACAGCATACAGAGGTCTCAGTTCAAGTGCTGTGAGGTAGTTCATCATAAGCCCACCCCCTCAAGCGTCATCAGGAGTATATCTATGATCCTGACATTGAAAAGACCAAGCCCGAGTATTGCAAGGAAGCACACAACTACAGGCAGGATGATGCTGACAGGAAGTTCGAATTCTTCGCTCTTCCATCTTTCCTTAAGTCCTGCACTCTGGCGGATGAATACTTTCTCGATCAGTTTGAAGAAATATACTGCATTGAGAAGACTGGAGATCACAAGCACTGCTATGTATATCCATTCATGCCTTCCGGCAGCGCCGAGTGCGAGATACCATTTGCTGAAGAATCCGACAGTCGGCGGGATACCAATCATCGAAAGTGAAGCTATCACCAGAAGGCCGCACGTAAGCGGCATCTTCTTGTATATCCTGCCGAAGTTGTCTATATCTGCAGTTCCGTATTTATACCTTATGGCTCCCGTGCAGAAGAAGAGCCCGCCCTTCATGAAAGCATGTCCGAGCATGTGGAGGAATGCTCCCGCAAGGGCTATCGGTGTTCCGATGGCAAAACCGAGTGATATGTAGCCGATCTGTGCCACCGAAGAGTAAGCGAGTATTTTGCGTATATCCGACTGGCCCATGGCCATGATCGATCCGTAGAGCATGCCTATTACCGAGAAAACTCCGAGGAGTATGAGCGACAGTCTCACGAACCTGAAGTCGGTTCCGTATATGCAGAAGAAGAATCTGAACATGGCAAGCGCAGGGACCTTGCCCATTACGCCGGTGATCAGAGGTCTTGAGCCCGGCTCAGCATGTGCATATGCCGACGGCTGCCATCCGTGGAACGGGAACAGAGCCATCTTGATACCGAATGCAGGGATCAGGAAA
>CAMIWY010000098.1 GCA_946402595.1 uncultured Clostridia bacterium | reverse complement strand
AATGAATAAGGATCAGATCATTGAGGCTCTGAAGAGCATGACAATCCTCGAGATCAACGAGCTCGTTAAGGCTCTTGAGGAAGAGTTCGGCGTAAGCGCAGTAGCAGTAGCAGCTCCAGCAGCAGGCGGCGCAGCAGCAGCTGACGCAGCTGAGGAGAAGAGCGAATTCAACGTAATCCTGAAGGAGATCGGTCAGGAAAAGATCAAGGTTATCAAGGCTGTAAGAGAAGCTACAGGACTTGGCCTGAAGGAAGCAAAGGCTCTCGTAGATGGAGCACCTGCTGCAGTTAAGGAAAACGTTGAGGCATCCGAGGCTAACGCTCTGAAGGAAGCTCTCGAGGCTGTAGGCGCTGTAGTAGAACTCCAGTAGTTCATACTTAGGAGATGAAGATGACGGGGCGATATGCTATTGCCTAATCAGCGACAGCATATCGCAACGCAAAGATTTAAGAATTATGTGCGAACGCCGGATTTATGATCCGACGGGAGCGGTCGACCCTCGGTGCGAAGTCAGACGGCGCAAGCCGGCCGATCTAGCGACCACAGGATCATAAATCTGCAAAAGCACAAATTAAAAATTGGACCATGCGATATTGGTCCGACCCACGCAATATAATGAGCCCCGGCTAACGAGGCTCATTTCGTGCGTTTACGGGGCGCCAAAAACCCCCTAAAATTGGCAAAAAAGATGTTCTTTTTGAAAAACATCTTAAGGAAAGAAGAAACTAGAGAACTTTAAAAGGAGTGAAACATGCCACATCCAATACAGGTTGGTAGAAAAGAACGTATGACTTTCTCCAAGATCAATGAAGTTTGCGAAATGCCGAACCTCATCGATGTACAGACAAAGTCGTACAAGTGGTTTATGGAAGAGGGCCTCAGCGAGGTTCTCGAGGATGTATCGCCTATCCGTGATACAACCAATACTCTCAGCCTCGAGTTTGCTGATTATCACTTCTCGGATACTCCTAAGTATGACCAGGAAGAGTGCAAGGAAAGAGATGCTACTTACGCTACATCCCTTACAGTCAAGGTCAGACTGATCAACCGCGAGACCGGTGAGATCAAGGAGCAGGATGTTTTCATGGGAGATTTCCCTCTCATGACAGAGAAGGGCACATTCGTATACAACGGAGCAGAGAGAGCCATCGTTACACAGATGGTACGTTCTCCGGGACCTTACTTTGATGTTGCGACTGACAAGTCCAACCAGAAGCTGTTCAGCTCACAGGTAATCCCTAACAGAGGAGCATGGCTCGAGTATGAGACAGACTCCCAGGGCATCCTGTATGTAAGGGTCGACAGAACAAGAAAGCAGCCGCTGACATCCTTCCTCAGAGCACTCGGAATCATCGATCCTGAGGCACTTGCACTGAGCAGCAATGAGGACATCCTCGCTATCTTCGGTGATGACGAGAGACTCCTCAAGACACTCGAGAAGGATACAACAAGAAACAGCGCTGAGGGACTCAGAGAGCTGTACAGAAGACTGAGACCGGGAGAGCCTCCAACAGTAGAGAACGCAAGATCCATGCTGATGGCACTTCTCTTCGATGAGAGAAGATATGACCTGGCCAAGGTCGGAAGATTCAAATACAACCGCAAGCTCGGTCTCCACGACAGACTGGTTGACACAGTAGCAGCTGAGGACGTAATCGACCCTAACACAGGCGAAGTGCTTGTTGAAAAGGGCGGCGAGATCTCAAGAAGCATGGCTATGGAAATCGAGGACGCAGGTGTTGAGGCTGTATTCGTATACAGCAAGACAGAAGGTAAGGAAGACGTTGTTACCAAGGTTATCGGAAACAACTTCGTAGATCCTGCAAAGTATGTTGACATCGACCTGACACCTTACAAGCTGTCCGAGAAGGTCTTCTATCCTGTCCTGATGGATATCATCAAAGAGGCAGACGGAGACGAGGACAAGCTGAAGGCAGGTATCGCAAACAGAAAGAAGGAGCTCAGCCCTAAGCACATCATCCTTGAGGATATCATTGCTTCGGTCAGCTACTTCCTGAACCTGAACTGCGGCATCGGTGACATCGACGACATCGACCACCTGAGCAACAGAAGACTCAAATCCGTCGGCGAACTTCTGCAGAATCAGTGCAGAATCGGTTTTGCCAGAATGGAGAAGACTATCAGAGAGAGAATGACTACTGAGAATTCAACACCTCAGCAGCTCATCAACATCAGGCCTGTAACTGCAGCTATCAAGGAGTTCTTCGGATCATCCCAGCTGTCACAGTTCATGGACCAGAACAACCCTCTTGCTGAGCTCACTCACAAGAGAAGACTGTCAGCTCTCGGACCTGGCGGTCTTTCAAGAGAGAGAGCCGGAATGGAAGTAAGAGACGTACACTATTCACACTACGGAAGAATGTGCCCTATCGAGACTCCTGAAGGTCCTAACATCGGACTTATCGGATCGCTCACAACATACGGCATCATCAACGAGTATGGATTTATCGAGACTCCTTACCGTAAGGTAGACAAGGAGAAGGGCGTCGTTACCAACGAAGTCCACTACCTCGCAGCTGCTGATGAAGACCTCATGATCGTAGCACAGGCCAACGAGCCGCTCGATGAGGAAGGACACTTCATCAACAACAAGGTTGCCGTAAGAGGCATCAAGGGCGAGATCACCATGGTATCGAAGAACGAAGTCGACTACATGGACGTTTCTCCTAAGCAGGTAGTATCTGTCGCTACAGCAATGATCCCGTTCCTCGAGAACGACGACGCTAACCGTGCGCTGATGGGATCCAACATGCAGAGACAGGCAGTACCTCTGCTCGTAACCGAGGCTCCTTATGTAGGAACAGGTATCGAGTACAAGGCAGCATGCGACTCCGGTGCAGTAGTACTGTGCAAGAGCGCCGGCACTGTTTCATACGTAGATGCCAACAAGGTCCTCATCACAAGAGATGACAACGGCATGGTAGATGAGTACAGAATGCTCAAGTTCAAGCGTTCCAACCAGGGTACCTGCGTAAACCAGAGACCTATCGTCAGCTATGGCGAGCACATCGAGGCAGGAGAGGTCGTCGGAGACGGTCCATCCACTAACCTCGGCGAGATCTCACTCGGTAAGAACCTCCTCATCGGATTCATGACATGGGAAGGTTACAACTACGAGGACGCTATCATCCTCAACGAGAGACTCCTCATGGACGACGTACTCACATCCCTGCACATCGAGAAGCACGAGTGCGAGGCAAGAGACACCAAGCTCGGACCTGAAGAGATCACAAGAGACATTCCTAACCTTCCTGGCGAAATGCTCAAGGAGCTCGATGAGGAAGGTATCGTAAGAATCGGAGCAGAAGTCAAGTCCAACGATATCCTCGTAGGAAAGCTGACTCCGAAGAGCGAGACAGACCTCACACCGGAAGCAAGGATGCTCCGTGCTATCTTCGGTGAGAAGTCCAAGGAAGTAAGAGACACATCCCTCAAGCTGCCTCACGGCGAAGAGGGTATCGTAATCGATGTCAGAGTATTCGACAAGACCAACAGCACAGAGCTGCCTCCTGGAGTAAACAAGATCGTAAGAGTCTATGTTGCTACCAAGAGAAAGATCAACGTCGGAGACAAGATGGCCGGACGTCACGGTAACAAGGGTGTTATCTCAAGGATCCTGCCGCAGGAGGATATGCCGTTCAAGGAAGACGGTGAACCGCTGCAGGTAATGCTGAACCCTCTGGGCGTACCTTCCCGTATGAACGTAGGACAGGTACTCGAGGTTCACCTCGGACTTGCTGCAAAGTCCAAGGGATGGTACATCTCCACACCGGTATTCGACGGTGCAAGCGAGAAGGACGTTATCGAGCTTCTCAAAGAGGAAGGCTATCCTGAAACAGGTAAGCTGAGACTCAGAGACGGACGTACAGGTGAGTACTTCGACAGCCCTGTAACAGTAGGTTACATGTACATGCTCAAGCTCCACCATCTCGTAGACGATAAGATCCACGCAAGATCGATCGGACCTTATTCACTCGTAACGCAGCAGCCTCTCGGAGGTAAGGCTCAGTTCGGTGGACAGAGATTCGGAGAGATGGAGGTATGGGCACTCGAGGCTTACGGTGCTGCATACACACTCCAGGAGATCCTCACAGTCAAGTCCGACGATATCATCGGAAGAACAAAGACATACGAATCCATCATCAACGGCGTCAATATCCCTGAGCCTGGTATTCCTGAGTCCTTCAAGGTACTCATCAAGGAACTCCAGTCACTCGCTCTGGATATCAAGACCAAGGCCGGCGATGACAGTGAGATCAGGATCAGAGAGACTTCAGAATATGACGGAGCTCTGACACTTGACAGAATGCTCAGCGAGACCGACAGGAAAGCTGAGAAGGAAAGAAGAGAACATGAACAGGACAGAGTCGCTGAAGAGGAAGCGGCACGCATCAATGCTGAAGAGCAGGATGATGACGCAATGAGCGATGAAGAGATCAGCGGTCTCTCGGCATTCCTCGACAGCATGGCAGCAGCTGCTACACCTGCAGAGCCTGACATGGATCTCACAGAAGCAGTTGAAATGGAAAGCCTTGATGAGCTTAAGGATGCAGAAGCCAACGAGACTTTCGCAGAGGAAGAGTAAGAAAGGGGAGGAAATATTATGATGACAGACAACAATCAGGATCTCAGAAATATTGAGTCCCTTCAGATCAAACTCGCAAGCACAGAGGAAATGCTGAGCTGGTCACACGGTGAGGTAACCAAGCCTGAGACCATCAACTACAGATCCCTGAAGCCTGAGTTCGACGGACTCTTCTGCGAGAGAATATTCGGACCTACCAAGGACTGGGTATGCGGATGCGGTAAGTACAACAAGATCCGCTACAAGGGACTTATCTGCCCTTACTGCGGAGTAGAAGTAACCAAGGCCAAGGTCAGAAGAGAGAGAATGGGACACATCCAGCTCGTATCTCCTGTATCCCACATCTGGTACTTCAAGGGCATTCCTTCAAGAATAGGTCTCGTCCTCGACATGACACCTAAGGAACTGGAAAAGATCCTGTATTTTGCATCTTATGTAGTTACAGATCCTGGTGACACACCGTTCCAGTACAAGCAGGTAATCGAAGAGGAAGAGTACAACGAAGCACGCGAGATATACGGCAAGAGCTTCGAAGCAGGCATGGGTGCTGAGGCAGTCAAGAAGCTGCTCCAGGACATCGATGTAGACCAGATGGCTGTCGACCTGAGAGAGCAGATGGCTTCAGCTTCGGGACAGAAGAAGATCAGACTTGTCAAGATCCTCGAGGTAATCGAGGCGTTCAAGCAGTCCGGAAACAAGCCGGAGTGGATGATCCTCGATGTTATCCCGGTAATCCCGCCTGAACTCAGACCTATGGTACAGCTCGACGGAGGCAGATTCGCTACATCCGACCTCAACGACCTGTACAGAAGAGTTATCAACAGAAACAACAGACTTAAGAAGCTGGGAGAGCTCGGCGCTCCTGACATCATCATCCGTAACGAGAAGAGAATGCTTCAGGAATCCGTTGACGCACTTATCGACAACGGCAGAAGAGGCAGACCGGTACAGGGTGCAGGCGGCCGTAAGCTCAAGTCCCTCTCAGACATGCTCAAGGGTAAGCAGGGAAGATTCCGTCAGAACCTCCTCGGTAAGAGAGTAGACTTCTCCGGACGTTCAGTAATCGTAGTAGGACCTGACCTCAAGTTCTATCAGTGCGGACTTCCTAAGACAATGGCTCTCGAGCTGTTCAAGCCTTTCATCATGAGAGAGCTGACTGAGAGAGAGATCGCTCAGAACACCAAGCAGGCAAGACTGATGGTAGAGAGAGCCGACACAGAAGTATGGGACGTTCTTGATTACGTAATCAAGGATCATCCGGTAATGCTGAACCGTGCTCCTACACTGCACAGACTCGGTATCGAGGCACTTGATCCGGTACAGGTCGAGTGCATAGCT
>CAMIWY010000097.1 GCA_946402595.1 uncultured Clostridia bacterium | reverse complement strand
CGATGACCTTGATGCCTGTCTCAAGGATCTCTACAGACGGGCTGATCTCATCGAATCCCGGAGCTTTTCTGTGTATAGGAAGAGTCTCTGTGCCTTCCGGAACAGCATCCCCGCCGTCGATCGGCTCGCCGAGAACGTTGAACATCCTTCCGAGTACGTTATGTCCTACCGGCACTCTGATGGCATCGCCTGTCGCCTCGACCTCCATGCCGCGGCTCATACCTTCAGAACCGGAGAGCATGATGCATCTTACTTTGCTGCCGCCGATGTGCTGAGCTACCTCCATGACACGCTTCTTTCCGTCAACCATGACAGTAAGCGCATCATTGATCTTAGGCAGCTGCCCTTCTTCAAATTTTACATCTATTACAGATCCGGAGACCTGCACGATACGTCCGGTCATTTTACTGTGTCCTTTCGTTCCTTTTTATCGGTTTTTCCGTTTGAATGCTCATTTTTTCTTCTTCTTCAGACTGCGCGCTCCGGAGGAAATCTCAGTGATCTCCTGAGTGATCGCATTCTGCCTCAGATGGTTATATTCAAGCTCGAGTGATGCCAGAAGCTCACTCGCGTTGTCATTAGCGGCATCCATCGCCATCATTCTCGCGTTCTGCTCAGACGAGTAGCTGTTTACAAGAGCCGAGTAGATGTATCCTACAAGGTATGACTGGATACTCCTCTCAAGAACTGTCTCAACGTCAGGCTCGAATTCGAATACCGTGGAAGCATCCTTGTCCTTCTCATCGCCTTCAGGCACGAAGTCGTCACGGTCGAACGGGATCAGCCTGTCGTATGTCGCCTCACCTGCGCTCATGCCGCCCTGATACTCCGTATAGCAGACGTACAGTCTGTCAAAGTCCCCGCGGTCAAAACGTTCAAGCAGCTCATTCGTGATTTCCCTCGCTGTAGCCAGTGTAGGCTGCAGCATCGAGTGCTCGAAGGTTTCATCGACCTTGCTTCCGTGGCTTCTGAAGAATCTCCATCCGTAGTCGCCAACTATGTACATGGTCGCATCCTCGCTGCGGTCAGCAAGCGCCAGAGTCTCCCTGATAACGCTCTGATTATATGATCCGGCAAGGCCCTTGTCGGCCGTGATGACCAGGATGCCGTTCCGGCCTCCCCTGACAGTCTCATCCACCGCTGCATCATAGTAGCGGCTTCTGATAAGATCAGGACCTACTGCGAACATCCTCCTGATCTCGCGCCTCAGCAGCTGGAAATACGGCCGGCTGCTCTCAGCATCGCGGCGCGCCTTTCTCATCTTGGTCGAAGAGATCAGGTACATCGCATTCGTGATCTTCTGCGTATCGCCGACGCTTTTTATTCTGTTTTTGATCTCTTTCGTGCTTGCCATGTGTCTCAATGAGTGTGTCAACGGGGACGGTCCTTTTTGACACACTTACTCTGGATGTGTCAAAAAGGACCGTCCCCAATGACACATTTCTAATTAAATTTCTCTCTGTACTTTGCAGAGATGTCTATGATCTGCTGCTTCAGTTCATCATCCAGCTGGCCTGTGGTATCGATGGCGGTGCAGATGTCCTGATGCTCGGTCTCAAACATTTCTATGAGTCCTTTAATGAAATCATCCACATCGTCTACCGGGATGCCCTTCATTGTATGAGCAAGTGCCATTACCAGGGTGATTACCTGCTCATGCTGGCTCTTCGGATGATACTGTTTCTGTCTCAGCATCCTCATCAGGCCCTGTCCGTACTCGAGCTGCTCTCTCGTCTGGTCATCGAGGTCTGATGCGAACTGTGTGAACACTTCCATCTCACGGTACTGTGCGAGGTCGATCCTCAGTGTACCTGTGGCCTTCTTCATCGCCTTGGTCTGAGCCGCTCCTCCTACACGGGATACGGAGAGTCCGACGTTTACAGCCGGTCTCTGGCCCTCGAAGAAGAGGTCGGACTCAAGGAAGATCTGTCCGTCTGTGATGGAAATGATATTAGTCGGTATGTATGCGGATACGTCTCCTGCCTGTGTCTCGACAATAGGGAGGGCTGTGATCGAGCCTCCGCCGATCTTGTCCGACAGCCTCGCCGCTCTCTCGAGCAGTCTTGAATGCAGATAGAAAACGTCTCCCGGATAAGCCTCACGTCCTGGCGACCTGTCGAGCAGCAGCGACAGCGCACGGTATGCGACAGCGTGCTTTGACAGATCATCGTATACGATGAGGACATCCTTGCCCTTGTTCATGAAATACTCGGCCATCGCGCAGCCTGCATAAGGCGCGATGTACTGCAGAGGTGCCGGATCACTTGCGGAAGCAGTAACGATGATTGAGTGATCCATCGCACCGTGCTTCTTCAGTGTCTGCTGTACCTGAACTACGGTCGAGGTCTTCTGTCCGATCGCGACATATATGCAGATGCAGTTCTTGCCGTTCTGGTTGATCATCGCGTCGACTGCGATAGCCGTCTTACCGGTCTGCCTGTCTCCGATGATCAGCTCTCTCTGTCCCCTGCCTATAGGGAACATGGAGTCGATCGAGAAGATACCGGTCTCAAGCGGCGTGTCTACCGGCTGACGGTCGATGATCGAAGGAGCCGGCGTCTCAATAGGCATGTAGCCCGATGCCTGGACTTCTCCGAGCCCGTCAACAGGAACTCCGAGCGCATCAACGACTCTTCCGAGGAAGCCTTCGCCTACAGGAACACCTGCGGTTTTGCCCGTACGCTTTACGCTCGAGCCTTCGGTTACGCTCTCGTCGTCGTTAAAGAGCACGCATCCGATCTCATCGGCACGGATGTCCTGTACCATGCCCCTTACTCCGTCAGCAAAGAGCAGGATCTCGCCGTATGTGGCAAAATCAAGGCCGCTTACAGTCGCGATGCCATCTCCTACGGTCTTGACCTCTCCTACCTGCTCAGCCATAGCTTCAGGTGTCCAGGAGTTGATCGTCTCCCTGAGGAGCGGGATGATATTGCCGTTGGTAGTCGGTACCTTGACGAGAGTGTCACGCAGCTGGCGGAACCTTCCGCCTACGGACCAGTCATATATGTCGCTTCCCACCTCGAGCCTGAATCCGCCTGGGAAAGCATCCGACTCGGTCCACTCCATGACGATATCTTCGCCGTATTTATTTTTAAGGAATTTATCGAATCTCGCCTGCTGCTTCTCATCCGGTCTGACCTTCGAGTACAGCATAGCAGTGAGTTTTGTTACATTTGAATCCATAATAAGCCTCTTAATACTTATTTGATTGATCTGAAGAAGGTATTACTTCTCTTTTTCGGCAGCGTCAAGGAACTGGTCGAAGGCATCCGAAGCGGACTGCTCGAGAGTGAGCTTTTCCATTGCGCCTGTGACCATGTCTGTGATCTCCTTCTGAGCAGAAGCTATGATCTCTTCCTTTTCTCTTTCTGCTTCTGTCCTGGCGTCGCTTACTATCTTCTCGGCGTCAGCTTTGGCCGCTGCCATCTGGCGGTCTCTCGACTCAGCGATCTCCTTGTTCAGCTTGCTTCTCTCAGCCCTGACCTCTTCGTCAAAGCCCCTGACCTTTTCGTCATAGGACGCGCGGCTTTCCTCTGCGGCCTTCAGTGCATCCTCTGCCCTGGTGTCCATGTCAGCATAGTAAGCCGTCCTCTTCGCCATGAAGTCTCTGACCGGCTTGTACAGCAGGATATAGAGAGCTCCGAAGAGGATGGTAAAGTTGAACAGGTGAAGCAGTATCTGCTGCCAGTCTATATTAAGTGGTACTCCTGTCATCTTTTACACTCCAAAATCAATAATCATTCTCCGTCTGTATTACAAGTGCAGAACACCCGGCTACAAGACGAATATTATGAGTATTACAACGAGCAGGGCGTAAATGATCGCCGTCTCGATAAATACAAGTCCCAGCATGAAGTTCGTCCTGATCTTGCCGTCTGCTTCAGGCTGACGTGAAATACCTTCAGCTGCCTTACCGCCGGAAATACCCATACCGATGCCGCCGCCGCATGCAGCCAGACCGATAGCGATACCGGATGCGATAGCCTTGAGGCCTACGGTGTTGTCAGCTGATGCAGTTACCTGAGTAGTCTCTGCAGCTGCCGAAGTATCCGGTGAAGCAGCAAAAACGCCAATGGTAGCGATTGTTGCCATGATAGCGATCACCAGTCCGAGAACGAGTGCTATCTTTGCCAGTTTCCTTGAATTAGCCATTTTAGTTTCCTCCATTTGTTATGAGCAGGCCGTATATCCGGCCGTCAGTATCTGTTGTTTATATATTTATGCCGCTGCAGCTTCGCCTGCTGCGGCACTCTCTGCTTCAGCCTTTCTGCCCTTCCTGCGCTTCTTTTCCTTAGGCGGCTTCGGCGTATTGTCCGAAACCTGTCCGTAGAAGAGGGATGTCAGCATCGTGAGTACGTATGCCTGGATCAGTGCGTGCAGAAGTGTGAAGAGAACTCCGACAAGCACCGGCAGCACGTAGCTCAGTTTTGGATAGTAGTAAACGAGCTCTGTTACGAGGGCTCCGGAGAGCAGCGCTCCGAAAAGACGGAAGCTGAGGGATATAGGCAGCGAGTACTCCTTCAGAGTCTTTCCTATTCCCTTTATGCCGTTGCCTGCGATTCCTCCGGACATGATGACCAGATATGACAGGCAGCCCATCATTATGGCCCCGTTGATGTCCGAAAGCGGAGCAGGCAGCGATATCGACACACCTCCGGTCGTTACCGCCTGAACACCGAACAGTTCGAACAGCGTTCCCGTAAATATGTAGGCACCGGCTGCAAATATATATGCTCCGAGGAATCCGTGGATCTTTGAGTTTCCTTTTGACATGTTGTCGAACAGCCCGACGGCTGTCTCAAGCACCAGCTGGAACTTTCCCGGCACCATTTTGAATTTTGGTATAACGAATATCCTGCAGATAAGTGCGAAGACTATCAGTATGCCTGATACTATGAACCCTGCCATGAGTCCCGGATTCACATCGATGAGTCCGAACAGGCTCACCTTGTTGAGATCATGCAGCACAGCATCGCGCATCACCTGCTGGATAGACTCTTCCTCACCGGCACCGCCGCCGGTCAGGATCGCCCCGATCATGAAGACCGCTGCTATCACAGCGAATATGAGGGCCGTTTTGCGCCTCTCCTGCTTCGTCATAAGCAGTACTCCCTTCAAACAGATTACTATTGATCAAACGGACACAGTTGTCCAATTTATTGTTGTTTTCTTCTAAACCTTTCTTATTATAGCACTACAGAAATCGTTTTCAAGCGTAAAAAATGACTTTTGTTCATTTTCTGAACAAAAGCCACTTTTTGCCTGATTTTATTGGATCTCCTGCTGATTTCTCTGCCCTATTCCATGTTCTTGAGCGCTTCGTCCATAGGTATCCGGCGAATGCGTCTGAAGTCTATCAGCATGACGATCATATATCCAAGGAAAACGAGTATTATCATCCTCAGCAGTCCCTGAGCGGAGAGCACGAACGGGAAGTATCCGTCCATCCTCTTGAGCATGTTGTTCCATATCTCTGCCATTGCGATCCTCGACAGGAATGCTGTTATTATCTCAGATATAATGACCACTATCGTTGTTGTCACAAGATACAGGGATGCAACTTCGCTGTTGGTATATCCGAGGATCTTGACCATTGATATGGACTTCTCATTTCTCTCCACGATGACCTTGGTCAGGAGGAATATGAGGACTGCCGACAGCAGTATGCACAGATACTGGAAGTACAGCATGTATGCCCCCATCGAGTGATCGAGCTGTGCCGCCATCTTGAGTATGTCTTCGCTTGTCACCTCGGCAGCGATGAAGTCCTCATCGATGTCTGTGATCTCACTGTCAGAGAAGAATCCGTCATAGTTCCCCTCATCCCGGTCGAAAATCCTGTTGAAACTGTCATTGTCCATGAAGACTGCGATGCCGCCGTCAAAGTCTATGATATCCGCAACCGTGAAATCGTATGAGTCGTATCCGTACTTGTCCTTCATGTGGATCTCATCGCCCGGGTCTATGTGGAACTTCCCGCTGAGAGC
>CAMIWY010000096.1 GCA_946402595.1 uncultured Clostridia bacterium | reverse complement strand
GATGGAAGAGGCGCTCGGCATGTGCAAGAAGGCTCTTGCGGGCAAAGCGATGATGTCCATCGTCGCGGGTGTCAGCATCGAGAGGCTGAAAAAGGCGATAAGCGGCAAGTCGCCGAGGATCCTGAGGCTGCTGCCTAATACACCGGCTCTCGTATTCGAGGGGGCATTCGGTCTGTGCAAAGAGACAGATTTCACTGATGATGAAAAGCAGTTCGCCGTAGACCTGTATGAGTCGATCGGCATCGTTGAATGGGTCAAGGAATACGACATCGACGCTATCTGCGGCCTGTCAGGCGGCGGCCCTGCATATGCGGCAATGTTCATCGAAGCACTGGCTGACGGCGGAGTCAAGCAGGGCCTGACAAGAGCTGTGGCCACCAAGATGGCGGCACAGACCGTTCTCGGTACAGCTAAGATGATACTGGAGACAGGAATGCATCCGGGTCAGATCAAGGACATGGTATCCTCGCCGGCAGGAACGACTATCGAAGGCGTTGAGACACTTGAGGAAGGCGGCTTCCGTCACTCTGTCATGAAGGCGGTAGTCGATGCGACCGACCGCTCACGCGAGCTTTAGTGAGGAAGGGAAGCAGAGCGGCAGTTCAGGCGCCGCTCTGTCACAATTCACAGATGATCAAAGGCACCACAAGAGCAAGGACATACAGAGCGATATACAGATTACTGGACCGGGTCTCCCCGGTCCCGTTTGACTGCGGAATGATATGCGGAGCGGCATGCTGCACCGCGATAGGCGAGGAGGACATGGGCATCTATCTGCTGCCGGGAGAGGAGAAGATCCACGACAGGCATGCGGACTGGCTCACATGGAACACCCAGAGCACGGAGGAATACTTTTTCCCGGAGTCGTGGCACGGCAATGTCCACTGGGTGCGCTGCAACGAGCCGCCTCACTGTCCGCGCGAAATGCGGCCGATACAGTGCCGCACATTCCCTCTGGCTCCGCATCTGACAGAAGATGATGAACTGATAATGGTCTGGAATGATGATGAACTGCCATACCTCTGCCCTATGATCGAAGACGAGGTCGAGCTGGATCCGGATTTTATCAAGGCAACACACACCGTGTGGAAGCATCTGATCAGGGACCCGCTTATCTATGATCTCGTCAAAGCGGACTCGCAGGTGCGGACGGAAGGAGCAGTCGCGGTAACAGGTGAACCGTCCGCTGATGATGCTGATGATGAATGGATCGAAATCTGATATGAGTCTAGAAGGAATAAAAGAAAACGATAAAAATACTAATAAATTTATAAAGGAAGAGCAGGTCGCTTTGCTCTTCCCGGAGCGTCCTTCTGACTGCCACAAGGGCAGCTTTGGTTATGTTGCGCTGATAGGTGGCTCGCTTGAATACAGCGGCGCGATAAGGCTTGCGGCTCATGCAAATGCAGCGATGCATAGTGGTGCATGCGAACTGCCTGCTCAGGCCAATGCGGCAGTGAGAAGCGGGGCAGGGGTGGCGACTGTCGCTGCGCCGCGCAGTATATGTCCTCTGATATTACCGCAGGTGATGGAGGCGACACTGTATCCTCTCAGCGATGAAGCGGGGGAGCTTGTCTTCAATGAAGAGGAATTCGCCCGCCTGTGCAGGAGATATGACTGCATAGCCTTCGGGATGGGAATAGGCAACTCAGACGAAACGCTTAAGGCGGTAGAGTATCTGCTTACTCACTACGACCGCAAACTGATCCTCGACGCTGACGGGCTCAATGCAATGGCGAGGCTTGATCATGAGCTCATCAGGGAGTCAAAGGCTCAGCTCATACTGACTCCTCATGCGAAGGAGTTCTCCAAGCTTTCAGGCATGTCCGTGGCTGAGACCAAAGCGGATCCTGTCAGCGCAGCAAAATATCTTGCAGCTGAACTGGATGCTGTAGTACTCCTGAAGGGCAGCACGACGGTTGTTGCAGGACCGTGCGCAGATGCTGAGACTGATGAGGGAAGAGAGGATGCTGCGGGCGGCAGAAGTATGAAAGTTCTTGCTACTGACAGAGGCTGCCCGGGAATGGCGACCGGCGGAAGCGGTGATGTGCTGTCAGGCATACTGTCTGCACTGTGCGTCAATGCAGATGATCTTGTACTGGCCGCAGCTGCCGGAGCATACATAAACGGCGCCGCAGGTGAACTGGCGCAGAGCCGCAGGAGCGATGTCACCATGACCGCAGCGGATACCGCAGCCTGCGTTGCAGAGACAATAGAAGGCATCATACGAAAATACAGACAATAAAAGCATAGCCATTAATGAGCAGACCCGGCCAGCGTGACTGACCGGGTCTTTCTTCTGTTTCTCCATGATCTTATCTATGATGTTAAGAAATCCTACTTCTCCATGATCCTGTCTATGGCGTGGATGACTGCGTGCCTGAAGCCGCATTCCTCGAGGGCGCTGATGCCTACGATAGTAGTGCCGCCCGGTGAACAGACAGCATCCTTGAGTGCTCCCGGGTGAAGGCCGCTCTGCATCATGTATTCGGCAGTGCCCTTCATCATCTGAGGTACTATGGCGTACGCCTGCGCGCGGCTCATCCCGTGCTTGACCAGGCCGTCAGCCAGCGCCTCAATGAACACATCGACAAATGCCGGCGTGCATCCAGCACCGGTTCCGCCGAGAGACAGCAGCTCCGGACTGAAATACTCGATCTTTGCGATCCTGCTGAATACACCTTCGAACAGAGCCAGCTGCTCATCCGTGAGGGTATGCCTGCTTTCCGCGGCGATTATTCCTTCGCCCACTGCGACAGGGGTGTTGGGGATGGTGCTGATGTGGTTATATCCTTCCCCGAGCCATTCATCGTACATGCTGCAGTCCACACCTGCGGCGATGGAGAATATGATTTTGCCTTTAAGAGCCTGCGCTGCAGACTTCACTACCGCCTCTACCTGCTCAGGCAAAACGGCTATGACGACGATGTCTGATGCCGATGCGACGTCTTCCGCAGATGCAAGAGCGTTTATGCCGAGCTTACCGCATTTTGCCTTGAGCCTCTCCTGATTTCTTGCACAGGCATATATATTAGCTGCAGGTACAGCATCCTTCTTCAGAAGTCCTTCGCAGATCGCTCCTGCCATGCTGCCAAAACCTATAAAACCTGTTCTGACTGTCGAAATGTCCACGTGGCTGCCTCCTGTGTATATCTTAGTTCCGCCTTCGGGCAGAACTGACCGGAACGTGACTGAATCTAACTGAAGTATATAACACTCAGTCTTTCGCGGCAAAAGGAGAATGTAGTATACTGTTTATCAGAAATGGGCGTAGGCATGTCTGTAAAGGGGGCACTCATGGATAACATCAAAGATAAGCTGTCGATCATAGCAATAGTGGTGTCTGTAATCAGCCTTATAATGGCGGTCACCATGTTCTTTGAGGTCAACAGACTCAAAGCACCGGAAGAGGGAACTGAAACACAGTACGTTATGTACGTCGGAACGAATGACAAGGATACCAATCTTCCTAAATACTCTCAGGAAAGTGCGAGGGAGATCGTAGACAAGATATGCCTTGAGTATTTCGAGGGATATACACTGCAGGAGGCGACCGGCGCGTGGACGGACGAGAACAACCGCGTGACGCATGAGTACACGATCGTCTGCTATTTTGACGATACAGACCGGAATACTGTAAATCTTGCAGCGGATGAGATCATGAAGGCACTGAACCAGCAGACAGTTCTGATCGAGCAGGACAATATAAAGATGGATTACTATACCGGAAGCAAATAACAAAGGGGAAATAATGAAAAGATCTGAAATAAACAGCATAATACGGGAGATGGAAGAGCTTATCGATAAGGTGGGATTCGCTCTGCCGCCATTCTGCAAATGGACGCCTGAAGAGTGGGAGACCAGAGGGCATGAGTATGATGAGATAAGAGACAACATGCTCGGATGGGACATAACCGACTACGGACTCGGCGACTTCAGCAAGGTCGGCATGGGGCTTATCACACTGAGAAACGGCAATCAGCATGATCCGAAATACAAAAAGACATATGCTGAGAAGCTGCTCTTCCTCAGAGATGATATGATCTCGCCTATGCACTTCCACTGGGTGAAGTCGGAAGACATCATCAACCGCGGCGGCGGGACTCTCCTGCTGCAGGTCTATAACGATGACGGAAACGGCGGGCTTGCGGATACGGATGTGCTGGTCAATTCGGACGGCCGCTCTTACTACGTGCCGGCAGGGACTGAGGTGAGACTTGAGCCGGGTGAGAGCATCACGCTGTGGCCTCATCAGTATCACGAGTTCCATGTTGTGCCGGGATCGGGGAGTGTACTTATAGGAGAAGTATCCCAGTGCAACGATGACAACACTGACAACAGGTTCTATGAGCCGGTCTACAGATTCCCGGAGATAGAGGAAGACGAGCCTCCTTACAGGCTCCTCTGCAGCGAGTATCCTGCGGCAAAGTAGTCAGCTGCGCGACGCAGCAGATGCAGAAAAAAGACGCCTGAACAGCAGGCCCAGAAGACCGCTTACAGCAATAATAGAGATCACATAAAGCGCCAGCCCGAGAGGGATCCCGGCGCTTTTCTGTATTGTATCGACAAGAGGCTGCGGTGACAGGTGATAAGGATTCAGGTAAAACATCGCAGCGTAGCTGTGAGGGATAAGTCCCTCTGCATAAGAGGCGGCCATGAGAGGCTCGACTGCGATGTTGATGCATACTGCTGCAGCGCACATCACGAGAAAGAGAGCAGTCGCACGTGCAAAACCGCGGCGCGAAAGGTCCGCCATGCGTGAAAGCAGTATGGCAAGGCTGATCATAAGGAGTATGCCGTGCCAGATAAAGCCGTGCAGAGTAAGCGCCGCATATGAGCGGAGATAATCTTCCGGTATTATCAGGGCTGCCGCGGCACCGGTGAATGTGTAAACAGCAAGGAATGTGAGTACAGGTGAAGAAGCAGATGACTTCATATCATCTGCACCCCTGAACAGAAGCGGCAGCAGGATGCACAGGTACATAGGGACTGAGCACAGCTGGAAAGGGAAGTACCACCAGTCATAGGTTCCTCCGCTGACTATGAAGTACAGGAACAGCTGCTTGTACACCTCCATTATGACGAGCACCCACCCGCATACAGCGAGAAAACGGATCCTGCCGGAGACGCTCAGCCGTTTTGCGCATGATGCACCGGAAGCTGCGATGATCACGGCAATCAAAACCGCGGCGATGTGAAACGTCCCGAACATTGCAGGGACCTCCATGCGCCGGGCGGTGGCATCCAGAAGTGAATAAATTGTGCTGTTTATCGCATCCATATCATTCTCCGGTTTCATTATGTCGGGAAAATGAGATCCCGTCAACCGTTCAAATCTGTGAGATTTATTGACCAATGGCAGATTCACATATAGAATAACTGTATCTGTGAAAAGGGAACACGGGATGAGAAAGAAGGAATGAAAAATGCAACTGAAACTGAGAGATGAACTCCTGAATATGGAGAAAGTAAGCTATGCCATGGACCACATCGAGCTGCCGGAGGGCGGTGTCGACTGCAGCGAGGGCTGCACGCCGTACGGATTCCCGCCGGAGATGCTGAAGGCTGTAGAGAATTTTGACATGAACAGGCTGGGACCTTACCCGCACAGCACTGCTATATTCGATGGTCTGCTTGAATACTGGAAGGGCCAGTTCTTCCTTGAACCGGAGAACCTGTTCCTGACAGACGGAAGTATTGCGGCCATATACGTAGTCTGCAACATTTTCAACCGTCCGGGAGCAAAGGTCATAGGCATCGCGCCTCAGTTCACCGACTTTGAGATGACGGCCCGCCTGCTCGGAATGGACTATCAGCCGGTGATGCTGAAGAAGGAGAACAACTACGCCATCGATCCTGACGAGATCATTGAGGCGATAGACGAAGAGACGAGCCTCGTATATATCGATAATCCGAACAATCCGACCGGTCAGGTCATAGACAGCTATGCCATCGAGCAGATCCTCAAGAAGGCAGAACCTCTCGGCGTTGCG
>CAMIWY010000095.1 GCA_946402595.1 uncultured Clostridia bacterium | reverse complement strand
GTGCGCTTCTTTGTTTGTTATGACAACGTTACCGCAGAATATCTGTGTTTTATTACATTGTTATTTATTTATCTATTGGGGATTTCTATTGACATATTTTGTAAAACGGGTTAGCATATAGAAAAATGTAAAATGTTTTTACAAAATAAATTATCAAAATACTTTTTCGTAATTAGATAATTAAAGGAGAGACAAAATGGGAATCGTAGAAAAGATGAGACTTGATGGCAAGAAGGGCTTCGTGACCGGAGCTGCAAGAGGCATCGGCAAATGCACTGCTACCGCTTTTGCTGAAGCGGGTGCTGATGTAGCGATCGTAGACATGGATCTTGAGACTGCGCAGGCTACTGCCGCAGAGATTGCAGAAGCAACCGGACGCAAAGTGATTGCGCTGAAGTGTGATGTAACTGATGAAGATCAGGTCAAGGCCATGGTAGATCAGGTAGTAAGTGAACTTGGCGGACTTGACTTTTGTCATGCCAATGCAGGCATCTGCATCAACGCACCTGCAGATGAGATGACATATGCGCAGTGGAAGAAGAATATTGATGTCAACCTCAACAGCGTATTCCTTACTGATACGATCGCAGGCAGATATATGCTGGCTAACGGCGGCGGTTCGATCA
This sequence comes from uncultured Clostridia bacterium, assembly GCA_946402595.1. GTDB lineage: Bacteria > Bacillota > Clostridia > Peptostreptococcales > Anaerovoracaceae > Crickella. The sequence continues at coordinate 5,388 of CAMIWY010000095.1, read as the reverse complement.
TCAACACTGCTTCAATGTCGGCTCATATCGTAAATGTTCCTCAGCCGCAGTGTGCATACAACGCATCCAAGGCTGGAGTCATCCAGCTTACCAAGTCGCTCGCTGTTGAGTGGGCGAAGAGAGGCGTAAGAGTCAACAGCATCAGCCCTGGATACATCGGAACAGATCTGACACTGTCATCACCGACACTCCAGCCGCTGATCGAGCAGTGGAATGCGATGGCTCCTACAGGAAGACTCGGGAAACCTGAAGAACTCGAATCCATATGCGTTTATCTGGCAGGTGACACAGCAAGTTTCACGACAGGTGCAGATTTCTCACTCGACGGAGCATTCACATGCTTCTAAATTCACTGTTAATTTCGCTCTAAAGGAGGAGCGTTGATTAAACCCATAATAAAAGTCACTTAGTGAAAGGAGATCATTATGAAGAAGCGTATTTTGGCAATGCTTTGCATGGCAACACTCATCCTCGCTCTCTTTACCGGCTGTGTAAACAAGGGTGAAGATGCTGGATCAGCTGATGGCGGAGAAGCAACTGAGGCAACAGATACTGCAGCAACAGAAGGTATCCAGGCAAGTCCTGAATTCTATGCTGAAGCAGACCTGTCAGTTCTGAACGGCAAGAAGATCGGTATCACTATTCAGTCACTCCAGAATGCTTACTGGGCTGGCGTAATGACAGCTCTTCAGGAAGTTCTTGAAGCAAATGGAGCAAGCGTAACTATCGTAGCATGTGATGACAGTTCTGCTACACAGATCGGACAGATCGAGAATTTCGTATCATCCAAGTGCGATCTCATCATGGTACATCCTTCAGATGCTGCTGCTGTAGAGGATACATGCAAAGAAGCTCGTGATGCAGGCATCAAGGTAATGTGCTGGGATGACCCTATGACTAACACTGATGGTAACTGGATCCTTAACAACACAGACCTCGGTATCGCTATCGGTAAACTCTGCGGTGATTTCATCAATGAGCACTACAGCGAAGACAATCAGGCTCAGGTAACAGTTATCGGATATCCGCAGACAACAATTCTCCTTGAGAGAGAAGAAGGAATCATGAAGGGTCTTGAGGAAGTAGCAGCCGGCAAGTACGAAGTAGTTGCAAATCAGGCAGCTATCGACGCAAACGCAGCTCAGACAGCAATGGAGACAATCCTTCAGAAGAACCCTGACTGCAAAGTTGTAACAGGTATCGGCGCAGGCGCTATGATCGGTGCTGACGAAGCTCTCCAGATCCACACAGGCGGAAATATTCCTGAGGACATGGGCGTATTCACAACAGATGTTACCAAACAGCAGCTCGAGCAGCTCGCAGATCCTACATACCCTGCTAAGGGAATTATCGGATTCGAGGGATCTGATGAGGACACAGCAGCATCCTGCGCAGCAATGTTCGCATTCATCCTCAGCGATTCACTTGAGCAGCAGAACGTATTCCGCGGTGTCGCTCCTATTACAGCTGACAACGTAGAAGCTATCAGCGCAGGAATGAAGTAAAAACAAGTTCATTCAGTAATCAGTAAAGTGTCCCCGCGAATGCGGGGGCACTCATCTAACCTAAGGGAGGTAACTGTATGAGTGAAGATTTTGTTCTGGAACTGGAACACATCAGGAAAGAGTATCCGGGTGTTGTAGCTCTTAAGGACGTAACACTCCAGCTCAGGAGAGGTGAAGTTCTTGGACTCATCGGAGAGAACGGCGCAGGAAAGTCCACACTTATCAAATGCTGCTCCGGTGCTGTTGTCCCTACATCCGGGAAAATTAAAATTAACGGAAAAGAATTTGACCGTATGACTCCGCAGCTTGCGGCAGAAAACGGCATAGCAATTATTTATCAGGAATTTAATAACGTAGGAGAACTATCTGCGGCAGAAAACCTCTTTCTCGGAAGACCTATCCGCAAGGGAATGGTAATTGACAGAAATGCAATGGAAGAGGAAGCCAGGAAAGCTTTCGACCAGCTTCAGATCAAGATCGATCCGAGAGAACTTGTAAAGAATCTTTCAGTAGGATATCAGCAGATGATAGAAATCGCCAAAGCTATACAGCAGAACGCTCAGGTTCTCATCATGGATGAGCCTAGTGCACCGCTGACGACCAATGAAGTTGAAAATATGTTCAAGGTCGTAGAACTGCTGCGTGAAAAAGGCGTTTCCATCATCTATATCTCACACAGACTTGAGGAGATTTTCCGGCTGTCTGACCGTATAGAAGTTATAAGAGACGGAGAATATGTTGATACTCTCATCACACCTAAGGCTACTGTAGATGAACTCATCAAACTGATGGTAGGCCGTGAGATGACACAGCAGTTCCCGCCTAGAAAGCCTTGCATCGATAAGAGCAAAGTCGTTCTTGAGCTCAAGAACGTGTACGGCAATGGTGATGAGGACATGAGCCTTAAGATCCATGCAGGTGAAGTACTCGGACTTGGCGGACTGGTAGGTGCCGGACGCACTGAGCTTGCAGAGGTCATATTCGGGGCAAAAGCAAAGACTTCAGGTCAGATACTGCTTAATGGTAAGGAAATCAATCCGAAATCCCCTAGAGAGGCAATCGATCTGGGTATAGCGCTGGTTCCTGAAGACCGTAAACGCCATGGAGCTCTTCTGACAAACTCCATTAAGAATAACATCAACATGCCTATTTATGAGCGCATTTCCAAGGCAAGCGTTATTGATGCATCAATTGAAAAAGAAAATGCTGAGAAGTACCGCAAGGAAATACAGATCAAGTGTCCGAGTGTCAATCAGCTTGTAAGAAACCTTTCCGGAGGTAATCAGCAGAAGGTCATCCTCGGAAAATGGCTGGCAGCTAAATCTCAGCTTATCATATTTGATGAGCCTACCAGAGGTATAGATGTCGGAGCAAAGTACGAGATATATAAACTGATTAATGATCTCGTTGAGTCAGGTCACAGTGTACTCATGATCTCATCTGAGATGGAGGAACTTATAGGTATGTCTGACAGAATCATAGTTCTGGCAGAGCACCAGATGACAGGCGAACTTCAGAAAGAAGAATTTAACGCTGATACTATTATGACACTCGCATCAGCTATCGTAGATAATGCGGATAATGCAGACACTAAGGAGGCATCCTGATATGAATAATCTTAAAGGTAATAATCTGATCAAATCGAATGCGATCTGGATCGTATTCATTATAGAAGTAATTATATTTGCCATCGCCAGTGGCGGTACATTTATTACTGGCAGCAATATTGTTAACATTGCCAGACAGGTATCATATTACGGAATTGCTTCCATAGGTATGACATTCGTAATTCTGATTGCAGGCATCGACCTGTCAATCGGTTCGATTATCACACTTGTTAACGTAGTATGCGCATTCCTCATGGTAAATGGCGGAATGAACATGTGGATAGCAGTTCTGGCAGCTCTGGTAATGGCCACTCTCATCGGCGTTCTTAACGGAGCTATGGTTGCATCCATCGGTATTCCGGCTCTGATCGCAACATTTGCTACACAGACAATCTTCGAAGGTGTAGCTTATCTGATCTCCGGAGGACGTCCGATAGCAGGATTTGATTCAAATTTCGGACTGTTCGGACGCTGGTCGATCGGACCTGTACCAATCTGCGCGATCATCATGATCCTTTGCTTTGCAATCGGAAGCTTCATCCTCAACAAGACATACTTCGGCCGTTACTTCTATGCAATCGGCGGTAACGAAGAGGCTGCAGAGCTTTCCGGAATCAGAGTAAACAGAGTTAAATATCTTATCTACGCTCTTTCCGGATTATTCGCAGGACTTGCAGGAATCGTACTTCTGTCAAGATCAGGCTCTGCTCAGAGTACCGTAGGTAAGGGACTCGAGTTCGACGTAATCACATGCGTAGTACTCGGCGGAGTATCAGTAAATGGTGGTGTAGGACGTATGTCAGGCGTTGTTGCCGGCGTACTGATCATAGGATCTCTGACAAATGGAATGATCCTGATGGATGTAAGTGAATATACTCAGATGGTAGTTAAGGGTATCGTTCTTGCTATCGCTGTAGGTATTGACTGCTTATCAAAAAAACGCCAGACAGTATAATTGGAAGTCATTATTTTCCTCTAGACACAGTTCCTGTTATAAAGGCCCCGTTCCCAGAGTAGGGGCGGGGCCTTTTTGGCAGGACACGGAGCAGACATGAAAGAATTAAGCAGATCATTCGGAAAATACTTTGAAATACTGAGTCCCCGCGACCGCAGGCTCATGTTTGAAAAACTTACTGAGATAGATGAGGCTACAGGGGAATTCTGCCGTATGCTGTATCGTGAGCGTTATCAGGATAAGAAAGATCCGGATCGCAGAGTCGATAACTGGCTGTGGAAAGCGGTATATCTTCCGGGCGTGTACAAGAAAAGAAAGATGCTGGGAAAAGCAATAAGCAATGAGGTCAAAGGGACTCTTCGGGATCTGCATCTGGAAAATCCGGATGAACTCAGTGAAACAGAAAAAAATATTCTGTATCACGAATACCGCAATGTAGCAAAACGCTATCTGTCAACCTGCAGCGGAGCCAATTACGGGAGCAAATTATTAGGTCTCAAGAAAGCTTCTGCGGAGGAAAAGAAGAAAAAAGCCTGTGAAGATATATGGATGGCATCGCGCGGGTTTGCACTTGCTTCTGGAGAAGAAAAGCGCCTGAGCTTGTGGTGCGATGCTTTCCATGATGAGCTCATGGAGTACTATCCTGCAGGTAAAAGATTTATTGAAGAGTTTGAAAGCAGTTTTACAAAAAAGGGGAAGAAATGAACAAGACGATGATTCAGCAGTTGATGACAGAGCCGGGGAATATCATTTTCAGAGATGTACCTGTTCCTGAACCGAAAGCGGATGAGGTTCTGATAAAGATCAAGAAGATCGGAATTTGCGGCAGCGACATACATGTATATCATGGTACGCATCCTTACACATCGTACCCCGTGACACAAGGACATGAGGTTGCGGGACAGGTAGTTGCAGTAGGCGAAAATGTTAAGGCATTTTCACCAGGACAGAAGGTCACATTAGAACCCCAGATAAGATGCGGCGAGTGCTGGCCGTGCAGGCACGGAAAGTACAATTGCTGTGAGAATCTCAAGGTAATGGGTTTCCAGGCGACCGGAGCAGCCAGCGAGTATTTTGCTGCACCGGCTCTCAATGTTACGGCTTTGCCGGAAAGACTTACATATTCCGAGGGAGCCATGATAGAGCCGCTGGCAGTCACAGTTCATGCAGCCAGAAGATTTCCTGAGGTCAAAGGCGCCAACGCGGTAGTTCTGGGCTGCGGCCCTATCGGCATTCTGCTTGTACAGTCTCTTAAGGCCATGGGTGCTGCTAAGGTTTTCGCGACTGACATATCAGATACAAGGCTTGAGCTTGCTAAGAG
>CAMIWY010000094.1 GCA_946402595.1 uncultured Clostridia bacterium | reverse complement strand
TTGAGTATGACAAGCTGAAGGGGATACTGGATGAGTACCCGGAGCAGTTTGAGAGGACCGCGCTGGGAGAGCCTCTTCTGACAGGCAATGAGGATTTTGCCGGAGTCACCGATGCTCTGGTCGGGGCATGCGCTGAGTATGATGACGGAGAGACCGCTGTCGTGCTGATGGGCCACGGGACCGAAGCGGCAGCCAACGGAATATATGACATGATGCAGGAGACTTTTGCCCGTATGGGAAAGAAGAACTTCTTCGTCGGAACGGTTGAAGCCAGCCCGTCTCTTGATGACGTGATTGCTGCAACCGGGAAGGGAGATTACAGAAGAGTCGTCCTGAGGCCGCTGATGCTCGTCGCCGGCAACCACGCTGTGAATGACATGGCTGACCCGGATGATCCGGACTCGTGGTATTCAAGGTTCACAGCTGCCGGATATGAAACGGTATGTATGATAGAAGGCCTCGGACAGATAACTGCGGTGCGGGATATATATGCAGATCATGCACATAGGGCGGCTGTATCTCTGGGTCTGTAGTTATTTGTTTTTTCTATAGTTGAACATGTTCTAAGGCATCACTTACGGTGTTACAATGTTTTAGCACTGCAAAACATAAAAAATATGAAGTTCCGGTGCCCCGTTATCAGCGGGGAGAATAGGGAAGCGGGTGAGAATCCCGCGCGATCCCGTCACTGTGATAGAGCGTGTCAGTTCATTATGTCACTGGAAAGGATCCGTCCTGTTAACAGCAGGACCGGATGATCCGGGAAGGCGAACCGACATGATATGTTCTTCAGCCAGGAGACCTGCCGGTACTTAAGTACAGGAGACTTCCGTCCGCTGCCTGCAGTGCAACCGGCAGACCGGAAAGTTTCCGAGATCACGAGGAATTGGTCGTACAGTTTAATGGAGCCTTGCTCCTTATTTCTGTCACCTTTTTTACCGTGAGAAGTAAGAAGGCTTTTTTTATGTAAAGCCCGAAATATTTTCTTGATGGAAAAGGAGAGAAGAAAAATGAAGAAGAAGTTACTGGTAATGCTGCTGGGAATCACCATGATTTTCTCATTGTCACTCATGACAGCATGCGGAGGCGGTCAGGAAGCAGCTCCTGAGGAAGAGGCTGCTGCAGATCCTGCAGCTGAATGTGCAGCTCTGATCGATGCCATCTACGTACAGGAGTATACAGATGACACCTATGCTCAGTGCGAAGCTGCAAAGGCAGCATGGGATGCTCTGACTGATGAGCAGAAGGAACAGGTGGAAGGCGAGTTCGCTGATCCTGATTACTTCGGAAGAGACACAGGTGATGCATCGAAGGATGATCCTCTGAACCAGGATGAGATCGGTGAGAACGAGCTTCTCGTTGTAAGCTTCGGTACATCCTTCAATGAGAGCCGTGCAGAGGACATCGGCGGCATCGAGAAGGCTCTGCAGGAAGCTAACCCTGACTGGTCTGTAAGAAGAGCTTTCACAGCACAGATCATCATCAACCACGTATATGCACGTGACGGAGAGAAGATCGACAACGTTGATCAGGCACTCCAGAGAGCTGTAGACAACGGCGTCAAGAACCTCGTTGTACAGCCTACACACCTGATGCACGGAGCTGAGTATGATGAGCTCATCTCTGCACTCGATGGATACAAGGATAAGTTCGATTCTGTAAAGGTAGCTGAGCCGCTTCTCGGTACTGTAGGCGAGGATGCAACAGTCATCAACGCTGACAAGGAAGCTGTTGCAAAGGCTGTAGTTGCTGAGGCTGTAAAGGCAGGCGGATTCGATTCACTCGATGCTGCAGCAGCAGATGGTACTGCATTCGTATTCATGGGACACGGTACTTCCCACGAGGCAAGCATTTCCTATGACCAGATGCAGGAGCAGATGAAGCAGCTCGGATACAAGAACGTATTCATCGGAACTGTTGAGGGCAAGCCTGAAGATACAGCATTCCCTGCAGTCAAGAAGGCTCTTGAGGATGCAGGATACACCAAGGTCATCCTGAGACCTCTGATGGTAGTTGCAGGCGACCACGCCAACAACGACATGGCCGGCGATGAAGAGGGCGCATGGTACTACGGATTCGTCAACGGCGGCGAGTTCGAGGTTGAAGGCGCTGATGCACCTGTAGACACAGGCGCCGGACTCGGAGCTGATAACGTAAGCAACCAGATCGAAGGACTCGGAAGAATCGCAGACATCCAGAAGATCTACGTTGCACACACTGCTGAGGCCATGGCTCAGTAAATCTGATTAAAAGTGCGGGGCCTGCATGAAAAAACGCGGACCCCGTACGCGTAATGAAAACAGAAACACAAAAAATGAAGAAAAACAACTTATTAAAACTATTGCTTGCTGCAGCTCTCGCGTTCGCAATGCTTGCGCTTGCAGGCTGCGGCGGAGGACAGGCAGCTGATCCGGGAATCGAGGACGGCACTTACGTCGCGACCTTCACCACGGACAACTCGATGTTCCATGTGAACGAGGCCAATCAGGACAAGGGGATCCTGACTGTCGAGGACGGGAAGATGACGATCCACGTCAGCCTCCAGTCGAAGAAGATAGTCAACCTGTATCCCGGCCTTGCTGAGGATGCTCAGAAAGACGGGGCAGAGCTCCTGGAGCCGACAACAGATACTGTCACATACAGCGACGGATATACCGATGAAGTGTATGGATTCGATGTTCCGGTGCCTGCGCTTGACGAGGAATTCGACCTCGCACTGCTCGGGACCAAGGGAACCTGGTATGACCACAAGGTAGTCGTATCTGACCCAGTTCCCGGAGATGACATTCAGGCGGTTATCGGCGGTGAGAAAGAAGCTTCCGGTGACGCTGAAACCTCAGACAATGGGGAAGAAGCTGCTGCGCCAGATATCGCCGAAGGAGAGCATACAGTAGATGTGGCTCTTGAAGGCGGTACAGGCAAAGCATCAGTTACTTCGCCTGCGACCATCATAGTATCCGGTGACAGCGTCACGGCTGTGATCGAATGGAGCAGTCCGCACTACGACTACATGATCGTAGAAGGCGAGAAGTATCTGCCTGTGAACGAGGACGGAAACTCGGTGTTTGAGATCCCTGTCCTCAGCTTCGACAAGCCGATGACTGTGATCGCCGATACCACGGCAATGAGCGAGCCGCATGAGATCGAATACACACTTACATTCGACTCATCATCGGTAAAATAAAAGTTACAACTGCGCAGAGACCCTGCCGGAAGGCAGGATCTCTGTGTTCGTTTATTGGAAATGCTGCACCAATGAAGTGCAGAAAGATAAATAACAGGAAATCAGACATTTGAAGAATAAGTTCACGAGTACAGGAGAATTACATAATAACGACAGAGCAGGCGCAACAACTGCAATGACTGCAATAACCGGAAAGGCTGGCAAAACTGCAAAGATTTTGCTTGTCCTGATGGCGATTCTGGCTGTTTTGCTGTGTGCAGGATGCGGCAGCAGGGAGAAGGCAGCTGAAGCCATCGACAAGAAGGCGGACAGCGTTCTTGAGGAGCACAAGACCGGATCAATGGATCTCGAGTATGCAGATCAGTTCCATGTCGATTATTATGAGGACGGCATAGCTGTCGTCTCTATAGAAGACGGACTTCAGTACCTGGTGATCGAGGGCTCGGACGAGCTGCCTGAATGGCTGCCTGATGAAGAGATCGGAGAGATGACGATCATCTGCGCACCGGCACAGTCTGTATACCTTGCGGCATCGTCCGCGATGGACCTTATTGACGCAGCAGGCGCGCTCGATGCTGTCAAAATGACAAGCACCCAGGCCAAGGATTGGGGCATCGACAAGATAAAAAAGCTCGTGGAGGACGGCACTATACAGTACATAGGGAAGTACCGCGCGCCGGACTATGAAGCTTTGCTCGAAGGAGATATCGACCTTGCGATAGAGTCCACGATGATATACCACAATCCTCAGATCAAGGAGGAGATAGAGGAGGTCGGGATACCTGTGCTGGTCGAGAGGTCGAGCTATGAAGCAGACCCTCTGGGAAGGCTTGAATGGATCAAGCTGTACGGACTGCTGCTCGGAAAGAGCGAAGAGGCTGAGGCTTTCTTCAACGACGCAGTGGAAAAGATAAAATCGGTTGACACGGATGCGGTCGCTGAGGCGCCTTCCGTGGCATTCTTCTCGGTCAATTCGAACGGTTCGGTGATCGTGAGAAAGCCGGGAGACTATGTGACAAAGATGATAGAAACTGCCGGCGGGACATATGCTCTTGACGGCATAACTGAGGAAGAAGACAATGCGCTTTCCACCATGAACATGCAGATGGAAGCGTTCTATGATAAAGCGGTGGATGCTGATATACTCATCTATAACAGCACCATCGAGGGAAGTCTTGAGAGTATAAGCGACCTGATGACACTGTCAGACAAGTTCGCAGATTTCAAGGCTGTAAAGGAGGGCCGCGTGTGGTGTACAGACGCTAGCACCTTCCAGAAGACAACAGGCGTTGCGGATATGACTGTCGAGATGAACAGGATATTCGCGGGCGCTGAAAATGATAATGATATGGAGTATTTCCATAAGCTTGCGAGATAAGTATAAAGCTGCATATATTTTTCCTTATGGTGATAATTCTCGAAGAACTTTACGCAACATTTTTGTATCTTTACGGGTTGCCCGCTCTTCTGCGAACTAGTCACAAGGGGGACCGCTTGCGGTGGATCCCTTATGACAGATCACCATTCAGAATATATACATGTCACTAATCGTTATCAGCAAGTAATGTAAACAGCGGAGTAAAAAAGATAGTGAGCAGTGAGGGAAGAAGAGCGAGAATAACTATTACCTACGCGGCGCTTGCGCTGCTTCTTGCCTTGCTCATTATCGCAAATATACTGACGGGAAGTTCGTCGATGAGCGCCGGAGAGGCGGTCAGGATTCTTTTCTCGCATGACACTGTGAGCAAGTTCGGCAGGATAGTATGGGACATCCGCATGCCGAGGATCCTGGCGGCAGTATTCCTCGGAGGCGCTCTTTCCGTATCCGGCTTCCTGCTGCAGACGTTCTTCGCAAATCCTATCGCGGGCCCGTACATCCTCGGAATATCTTCGGGCGCAAAACTCTGTGTCGCGACTGCCATGATATACGCTTTGCGCGAGGGGATGATGACGAGCTCGCTGATGATGATCATCGCTGCCTTCGCGGGATCGCTCGCTGTGACGGCAGTCATCCTTGTGATCTCGAGGCGCATAAGGAGCATGGCGGTCCTCATAGTCTGCGGCGTGATGGTGGGATACATATGCTCAGCGGTCACTGAATTCCTGGTGACTTTCGCTGACGATTCAAACATAGTCAACCTGCACAACTGGTCGATGGGAAGCTTCTCGGCTGTGAGCTGGGACAATGTAAGGACTCTTACAGTCGTCGTTGTGCTGGCTGTTATTGCAGCTTTTATGCTGTCAAAGCCTATGACCGCATTTCAGATGGGTGAGCAGTACGCGAGGAGCGTCGGCGTCAACATAAGATCGTTCAGGATCGGGCTCATCACTCTTTCGAGCCTGCTGTCGGCAACGGTCACTGCTTTTGCCGGCCCTATATCCTTCGTAGGTATAGCTGTCCCGCATCTGGTGAGGTCGATAACGAAGACGTCGAAGCCGATCGTGATGGTGCCGCAGTGCTTCTTCGGGGGCGCTGTGTTCTGCCTGTTCTGCGACCTGCTTGCGAGAAATCTGTTCGCGCCGACTGAGATGAGCATAAGCACGATGACTGCGGTGTTCGGTGCGCCGGTCGTCATATTCATGCTGCTCGACAGGAAGAAGAGGTGATGCTGTGAGTACTGAAAAGAAGAACCATGCAGCATCAGCTGCGGCATATGCTTCAGAAAAAATGACTGATGCGAATAATATGGATACCGGATCAACGGGTGCAGTGATAAGTACCAATGCTCTTGACACGGGATACGAGAAGACGGTCGTTGTCAGCGGCGTTGAAATAGAGATAAGAAGGGGTGAGATCGTTGCTCTTATAGGACCTAACGGTGCCGGCAAGTCTACTGTCCTCAAGACAATAGCAGGCCAGCTTGACCCGCTTGGCGGAACTGTATATA
>CAMIWY010000093.1 GCA_946402595.1 uncultured Clostridia bacterium | reverse complement strand
ACACCGATAAATGCGATCTTCTTTCCTCCCTTGTCAAAAACCATATAAGGCTCAAATACCGTCTCACCGTCCTTCATAAAATTGCAGCAGATATAAGGAAAAGTTGAGTTTCCGGCAATCTCAAGGAAGGTCTCCATACCGTAGTCAAATTCATGGTTGCCAGGTATTGCTGCATCATAGCCGGCCTCCATCATTAGCTCCGCAACGGCTTTGCCTGACGAAAGCGTTCCGATAGGCGCTCCCTGGATGGCATCCCCGTTATCTACCATCAGGACCTGGTCGCCCCTGGCCTCAAGAGTGTTCCTGATCTGCTGCAGGCCGGCATAACCCCAGCCCTGATCCACACCGCAGTGAACATCGCTCGTGAACAGGACGACAACATCGCCGGTTGACGCCTCCTCAGGTGCACTTTCCGTATCAGCAGGCTCACTGCTCTTCTGGCTGCAGCCTGCAAGGCAGATCACGCAAAGTGACATGATGAGTGTGAGAAGTATTGTTATTATTTGTCTGATTCTATGCTTCATTATTTGCCTCTCTCGAGCTATTGTATTGCTTTGATTCTGTTTCAGAAGAATTCTCTGATCCAGCATGCGCCCTTCAATGATACCATTTTTTCTCAAAGGAACTGTATTTCCCGGTAAAGAAATCTGATATCAGTCCCTTCCTCCTGCTGCAGTCGATGCTACAACGCATATGATTATGATCACAGCACCTGCTATGCCTGCTGCCGACAGTCTCTCCCCGAGCAGGAAGAATGCAAAACACGCTGTCATAACAGGGCACAGCGTCTGCAGAAGTGCGACCGAGCGCTCGGATATCCTTGTGAGTGCGAGGTTCTGCATCAGATATCCGAGGAAGGTACAGGCTATCGCAAGGTACAGGATTATGAGCCACGCCACCGGCGTAGTCGTCTCCGTGTGGATTCCGCCTTCGAACAGCAGGCTTCCCCCGAGCGCCAGCGCTGCTGAGCATCCGGCCTGCAGAGCCGTGAGACTCACGGGGTCTACTGTCTCTATGTATCCTTTTGTGAATACCAGGGCTGCAGCGGCGAAGGCCGCAGCTGCCAGAGTAACGATCTCCCCTGCTCCGAATCCTGACAGTCCGCCCCTTACACACAGCAGATACAGCCCCGGCAGCACCATGATCTGCAGGAGAATGTGCAGCCTGCTGTAATGAGTACGGTACAGCAAAAATGCGAACAATGGTGTAATTACTACTGAAAGGGATCTCAGGAAAGCGACCGATGTCGCATCCGTCAGTGCCAGAGCTACGTTGTTCAGAAGATATGTCAGGCCTATGCACAGACCCGGGATCAGCCATGCTTTTACCGGAACTGTCTTCACCGTATTAATGATCCTCTTATGAAACAGTACAAAGCACACCAAGAATGCGATCGAGTACCTTACAGTCATCATAGAGTATACCGGTGTCACTTCAAACGCGATCTTGGATATAGGATCGCCGAAACCGTATACCACTGACTGCAGTATGATCAGCATCTCAGGCCATCTGTTGAATTTTGCGCTTCTGCTATCCATCACCGTGTTCCTGTCATTCCTCTGCACTGTTTTCGTCAGGTATAGAAAAAGGCAGCCGAATATGATCCAGCCGCCCCTCATATTTTTATATTATTCTACCGCAGTTATCCTTCCACTTCCATACGGGTCTGAATATTCCTCTCCGATAACACCACCCAGGGTCTCCTCGATGTATTTCATAACAGCCTCGTTATCCACCATCACGTCACTTACAACATCTTTTTCACTGAACATTGAAAATCCGCCGCCCTGTTCCTCCAGATGATATTCATCGGATGCCAGTGTATACTTTCTGACCGGATCCAGTGGTGTATCTCCGACCATCACATTCTTCACGCGCCGCTCGCCAGTGACTCCGGTGAAAAGACCATTCTCATCAAACGTACATGTGCTTGGAATACTCATATCTATCTCATACGACATACCCGACACCTGCATGAAGCTGCCAAAATCATTCGGCATTTTATGAACTCCCCACTCCAGAGCATCCAGTATCTGCTGACCCGTCACTTCAGCTACACACAGTTCATAAGTCAAAGGCATTACGCTCAGAACATCTCCGCGGGTGAACTCTCCTGCCGGGATATCCACTCTGAGATCACCGCCACCGACCATCGCAACTTCCGCACCTGTCTGATCACGGAAAGCATCCGTCACAAGGTCTCCGAGATTGGTCTCTGCTCTGCGCACTATGCGCACCTTCTGTCCTTCGTCAGTCCGTGCCTCCGGATCATATATAGTGAGATCAACGGACGTTTTGCCTATGACCTCTGACATCTGCTTATTCACTTCTTTCATCGCCGCCGCTACCGCCTTGCTCATATCGTTGTCAAAGCCGAGAAGTTCAGGCGCGCTGATATCATTATTCCAGTCATACCGGCCGGTAGTGACCGATCCGTCTTCACTGCTGATGCGAAGCCAGCCAACGCTCGCCAGCTTAGTACCGCAGGCAGCGCGCGGTATCACTTTTCCATCCTTGTTCTTTACCATGACCTGCTCGTAATCATGGCTGTGACCGTCGAGGATCGCATCTATTCCGCTGGTATTCGTTGCTACAGAGGCGTAATCCCATGGTTTGACAGCTGCTGACATGCCGAGGTGTCCAAGCAGAATAACGTAGTCAGCCCCTTCAGCACGCGCATCATCAGCACTCTTCTGGATCGCGTCGTAGACAGCCTGCCCTGTATTGTCTTTCTGCAGTAAATCGTATATATAATTTCCGTTCTCATCCTGGAAGAATTTCGGTGATGACCCGGTTATTGCCGTCGGTGTTGTTACACCTATAAAGGCAATTTTCTTGCCGGCTTTATCAAAAATTATGTATGGTTCAAACACCGTCTCCCCATCTTTTATAAGGTTGCAGCATATATAAGGGAATGTGGAATTTCCCGCGATCTCAAGAAAATTCTCCATACCGTAGTCGAATTCATGGTTGCCCGGTATTGCTGCATCATAACCGGCCTTCATCATGAGATCTGCAATGGCTTTGCCTGATGAAAGCGTTCCGATTGGCTCACCCTGAATGGAATCACCATTATCTACCAGCAGAACCTGGTCGCCCTTAGCCTCAAGCGTATCCCTTATCTGCTGCAGACCGGCATATCCCCAGCCCTTATCCACCCCGCAATGAACATCGCTTGTGAACAGGACGACTATATCACCGGTCTTCGTCTCCTCAGCTGCGCTGTCCGTATCGGCCGCACCATCGCTGCTCTGACTGCAGCCTGCAAGGCAGATCATGCAAAACGACATAATCAGTGTAAGGAGCGCTATTATTATAGGTCTGATTCTCTGTTTCATCATTCTTCCCTTAGAGTTTTGTGTTGTTTCAATTCTAATTTAGAACCCGTATTTTATCAACACATGCCTTTTAACGATATAACTAATTTAACGAACTGAAATACAGAATTCCGAGGACACTAAAACAGGAAGACGGTTTTACCCGTCTTCCCGTTCGTTGTGTCTTTATTTACTTCGCTGTAAGGCGATTATGCCTCCTTGGATGCGAAGTGTGCGATTGCATGTACTGCAGCTACGGCTGCCAGGATGCCGAATGCGATCCATGGAGTAGCTCCTACTGCAGAACCTGCGATGCTTGAGAATTCTGTTCCAGCGCTTGTGCCTGCTGCGATTCCTGCACCACCTGCTGCTGCAGAGAGAAGTGCGCATACGCCGGATCCCTTATTCTTCTTGAGGAAGGAAAGAATTGCAGCGAGTACTGCGAGTGCTCCGGCTCCGAGTCCGGCTGCAGTACCGATCGCTCTGTTAGTTATCTCCTTAGTGATGAGCTCACCGGAGTCAGCCTGATATCCTCTTCCAACGTCTACTGCATCAAGGCCCTCATCGAGGTCAAGGTGCTTGTCTCCGTTGTCGAAGTCATCATCGCCGCTGCGTCTGTCGAGAATGCTCTCAAGTCCGCCGTTAGCCTCTGTACCCATCAGAGTAGCAAGACCATCTCTTACCTGCTGTTCACCATCTTCGTACTCAGCAAGCTTGTCCTTACCGGCAGCCAGCTCTTTACGTCCGTCCATGAGCTTCTGGAGACCCTCAGCAAGAGCAGCTCTACCAGCAGCCAGCTTTCCAGGAGCAGCCTTGTAGTCTGCAAGACCCTTTCTGTATTCAGCTCTTCCGGAGGCCAGCTGATTTTCTCCATCGCTGATACCTTTATTATACTTATTAACTCCGCCTGCTGCACCGGACTGCAGTGCCTTTAAGCTGTCAAGAAGTGAATTTTTTCCATCATCCTTCTTGTCTGCACCAAGCGTCATAGTTCCGTAGAGGAGCTCTATATTTGGAAGACCGGTAATAGCACCGGACTGCATATAAGGCTTGAGTGCACTGATCTGCTTGCCGGTCATAGCGCCTTTTATATCATCGTTTGAAAGAATTGCTTTAGCTGCAGCTGCAACCTTTGAGCCTATTTTGTTACCCATAGGTGCATTCGGCTTAAGTTCATCATAATTCTTATCGTATTCTGACTTGCTCTCCTGTGCAGCCTGAGCGAGTCCGATAACCTGCTTTACTCCTGCAACAATATCCTTGGTTTCTTCAGGGAATGCCGTTACAGCGCCGACAACCTGAGGATCAGCCATCAGAGCATTGAGGGCATCTTCACCAGCTTTTGCAGGATCATTAATATTTGACTTTCTGAGCTGTGTTGCCTGATATTCAGCACCCTTGACGCCGTTCACTACGTCATTGAGCTGCTTTGCCGGAGCAAGAAGCTTCGCTGAGTATGTAGTCTGCAGGTAAGTTCCCAGTTCCACAAAACCTTTAGCTTTAGCGTATAAAGCTTTTACCGGAGTACCCTTTGCATCACCAGGGGCATCACTGGTTGCAGCAGCCTGCTTTACTGCAGCATCAGTAGCCTGGCTCTCAGCATAACTCTGTGCATCGTTCTGGACTGAGTCAGACTTTATATACGCCTCCGCCTGTTCCTCTGTCATTCCGCCAACAATAGCCTTCTGCTTAACCTGTGCAAGATATCCAGCCTTATACTGGCTGATCATAGAAGTCTTCACACTGGCCTCAATTTTTTCCATACCGGCTTCACCGGTTTTCTTTACTGTGTCAAAGCCACTGTTAACAGTTGCAAGTCCAACTGCTGTAGCTCCTGCATCATACAGAACACCCTTAGATGGCTTACTCGGATTATCAACGATACTTGTTCTCAGCTTATTGAACTTATTAAGCCAAGGCTTGTAGGCAGGTTCAACTTGTTCGATCTTATTCTTTACTTTCTTAAGATCAGCTCTCTTCGCTACAGCTTCAGCGAGTGAAGCTTCACCCTTTTGAAGTCTAGCTCTGCCGGCTGCGAGCTTTGCAGGCGCTGCTGCATAGTCTGCTTCGCCCTGTGCGAGTGTTGCCTGACCTGCTGCATAGTCTGCTTCGCCCTGTGCAAGTGCATCCTCACCGTCTGCGACTGCGTCGAGTCCGTCGAGGTATGCCTGCTCATTGTCCTTCAGCTGATTAAGTCCGTCTTCGAGCTTATTCATGTCAGCTGTGGATCTTTCACCTTCTTCTTCCCAGTAGTCCTTGCAGGCAAGTACGTCATTCAGATTAACAGCTCCGCCGTAGAATCCGAAGAGTGCTGCAGCTATGAGAAGAACACTCAATCCTTTTTTCATAACCTTTCCTCTCCTCTTGTTTTTCAACAAAGAAATAAGTCTGTCACACATTTACGCAGACTATCAATATTGACTATATTTTATCATCTGTGTGATAAATTTGTGAATATTTATTAAGGAAAGAACGTCAGAATTTTGTTCTAAATTCGATGCACACTTACCGATTGTACAGAAATAAAACAATAGTCATTTTCCGAAAACGTTCAAGCAGGTGGGATTCCGGGCAATAATGAATATGATAAAAAGAAAAACAAGACGGAAAAACAGATCAACAGTAACCAACTGTAGTTGACTTAAAGCCATTCCAGTCAATCAGGCTGAAATGCAGCAATAACAGTGGCACTCATTTCGAAGAAAAAAAAAGACAATGAGCCTAAAACCCATTGTCTTCGGATATTTATATAAAAGAAAAAAGCAGCGACGTCCTAATTTCCCGGGAGGTCGCCCTCCAAGTATCATCGGCG
>CAMIWY010000092.1 GCA_946402595.1 uncultured Clostridia bacterium | reverse complement strand
CGAAGGCATCCGGGAGAACCGCAGATCATCAGGCGCGGACGGCGCCAGTGATGAGGAAGAGGGGACGGCTGCGCATAATGCACACCTCCCGGCCGGTGACCTTCTGGTCCAGGGCGTGGCAACCTCCATCGACGCTCTCTCGGTCGGGTTCACCATAGCGGCATACAGCGCGGGCAAAGCGTTCATGTCTTCTCTCATAATCGGAGTCGTGACTCTGCTTATATGCATAGCGGGACTGTATCTCGGGAGAAGCATCGGGACAAGGCTGACCGGAAAGGCGTCTGTCCTCGGCGGCATTATACTCATTGCCATCGGGATCGAGATATGGGCAAAAGGATTATTCTTCTGAAAGCAGATATAATTTGAGAAAAAAGAGCAGAATAAACAGTATATATAAGACGGTAATAACAATGACAATGGCGGCTGTTCTCATCATGGGCAGCGGCCTTATTTACGTTGAAGCAGCAGGCCCGTCGGGGCTCGATGAATATATAGCGTCCGGGATCGTCGGCGGAGATACTGCAGGCAGCGGGAAGGCTGCCGGGGCAGAAGAGCCTGAAGAGCCGCGCCTTGAGGCGGGGCCGCAGAGCTTCGCTGAAGCCCTCGCACAGGAATACAACAGGCAGAAGGGATCGTTCATCCTGAACCGTGACAGCAGATTTTACATAGTCGCAGACGGGGAACCGGATAAGGACCTTGCAGACACCGTAAGGCTCATAAACTCACAGTTTGCGGCATACGCCATCCCTTCGGAACAGCCTCTGAATATCGCATACGGGAAAAAGGATTTTGCCCGCAAGGGGGACATTGTCGTGAATCTCGTAAGCGAAGAGGATTTCCTGCCGGGGATACAGACGGCTGACGCTGAAGAGACATACAGAATAGATGTAGATGAGACGGCGAATGTGGAAGCCTGCGGACAGGACGGCATATGGTACGGCCTGACCGGGCTGATGCAGATGTTCAGGGAAAAGCAGGACGCAGACCGGGAAAACACAGTGGTCCTTGACAGGATGCGGATCAAGGACGGACCGGACCTTAAAGAGCGCGCTCTGATGCTGGACTGCGGGCGCAAATACTACAGCAAGGAATGGATAGAGAATCTCATCAGGAGAGCTTCGCTTCAGAGGTACAATGCGATCATCCTGCATTTTGCCGAAGCGGAAGGAATCAGGTTCGACTCAGAAGTCTTCCCGTGGCTGACGGAAAACATAGATTCTCTTACGACAGAGGATATGAAGGAGATCGTCGAAACCGCGCGCCGGTATCACATGGAGGTGATCCCTTCCTTCGACACGCCGGGACACAACACGTTCATGGTTGAGAGATATGCTTCCTACCTGAAGAGCAACCCGGACTTCTCGTTCACATATGATGGAAAGACCTATGACAGCAGCGTGAAGGGGTTCGGTTCGATAGCCAATCATTACTCTCACGGCGGAGAGACTGAGAAGGCGGATTATATCGGAATAGACCTTACCAGAGAGCACGCGGTGGCGTTCACCAATGCGCTGATCGAAGGGTACGCCGATTTCTTCAGCAAGCTCGGCTGCAGCAAATTCGATATAGGAAGTGACGAGCTCCTCGGATGGTATACGTTTGAACTGGGCGGAGACATCATTGGCTACGATAACCGGTGGTCCGCGCTCGAGCACTGGAAGAGTTACGCCAGGAAGACTCTCGGAATAGAGAATGGAAGCGCGAGAGATGTCTTCATATCCTACATCAATGATCTCGCGGGACGCCTTGAGAAAAAAGGCTATACCTGCAGAGTCTTCAACGACGAGATAGATGTAAGCGGGAGCCAGCATGTGGAGCTGAAGGATTCGATAGAAGTGACATACTGGTTCGATGCGGATAATACAGCTGCGCACTATGCGGAGAAGGGACACACCGTACATAACTTCATGGAGTCCTGGTGCTTCTACGTTCTGAGAAGTGTGCGCGGTAAAGACATAATGGACGGCAAGTACCGGACTGTGACCGGCCGCAACATATTCGAGAACTGGAACCCTAGGTCCTTTGCCCGCAAGGCAGGCAAAAGTGATACCGTGCCTGAGGACAGGCTCGGCGGAGGGTACTTTGCAATATGGTGCGATTTCCCTGATTACAAGGATGCAGGCACCGTGTGGGAGGAAACGGAATTCAAGACATGGGCCAACGCGTCAAGAATGTGGAATGCGGAGGTTAACTCGGCGGACTCGGGCATCAGAAACAGGGTGTCATATGACGACATGAAAGCGTTTGCTGCCGGAATGAACGGATTCCCGGGCTATACCGGCGATCCTGAGGTAAATGCTGATCTTCCTGACGCGCCGCAGCCTGAGGACGGAATGAGCTGGTGGCAGAGGGTAACTTCAAAATGACAACAGCTGTTCTCACAAGTATCACCATTTCAACATAATTGTGGGTTATTATATAGCTGTAACAGAGAGAAACCTCTGAAACCTCCATATAAAATTTCCATATAATACCTTAGACAATGATGAGAGCGGAGATGAAAGTCTCCGCTCTTGTTTTGCGTAGAGTAACATGGAGCTGATGTGATACAGAACGGTAGTTTTTCGTCACAGAAAAATCATTTTCGAAATATTGCGAAATGTATTCTTTGCAATACCGATGTTGTATAATATGGTGTCAAAATATGGAGATAAAGGGACAGAGATACAATAAATAGATGCTTGAATTAAAGAATATATCAAAAGAATACAAGACGGGCGCCGAGGTGGTTCATGCCTTAAAGGGCATAAACCTTGCTTTCCGTGAGAGCGAATTCGTCTCTATTCTGGGGCCTTCGGGATGCGGCAAGACTACGATGCTCAACATCCTCGGAGGACTTGACCAGTATACGGACGGCGACCTTGTAATAGACGGCATCAGCACCAAGGAGTACAAGGACGCGGACTGGGATGCGTACAGAAACGACACGATCGGCTTCGTATTCCAGAGCTACAATCTGATCTCACACCAGACGGTTCTTGCCAATGTCGAGCTTGCACTGACTCTTTCGGGTGTTTCTGCAGGGGAGCGGAAACAGAGAGCGATACAGGCGCTCGAGCAGGTAGGTCTGGGGGACCAGATAAACAAGAAGCCGGCGCAGATGTCAGGCGGACAGGTGCAGAGAGTTGCGATCGCGAGAGCTCTCATAAACGATCCGGACATAATCCTCGCCGACGAGCCGACGGGTGCTCTGGACTCCGAGACCAGCATCCAGGTAATGGCCATACTCAAGGAGATATCCAGAAAGAAGCTGGTCATAATGGTCACTCACAACCCTGAGCTTGCCGAGGAGTACTCCACGAGGATAGTAAGACTTTCCGACGGACAGGTCATCAGTGACTCCGATCCGTTCGTACCGGGAACAGAGCCGGTGATGCTCAGTGCAGGAGCGCTTTCTGCAGCTGGAGCAGCGACAGCGGCCGGAATGGCTGCTGATGAAGCAGCGGATGTCCCGAAACGGGCGGCAAGAAGAGCGAGCGGCAGACATAACAAGTCTATGTCCATGAAGACTGCACTCCAGCTGTCGCTCAACAACCTCATGACCAAGAAGGCAAGGACTTTGCTCACTGCTTTTGCCGGCAGCATAGGCATCATCGGGATCGCGCTCATACTTTCGGTATCCAACGGATTCCAGAAGTACATAGATAAGCTCGAAGAGGATACACTCTCATCATATCCTCTGACCATACAGTCCGAGACCGCGGACATGACATCCATGATCACGGCTTTTGCAGCCAACGCACAGGACACGGAAGGGGAGGCATCCGGAGACCGGATCCATGAACAGCAGATCATGACGGACCTGCTGGCAAGTGTCGGAAGCAATGACCTCGCGGCCTTCAAGAAGAGACTGGATGCTGACATGGGCAAGATCAGCAAGTGGTTCAATGCGTACGACTATTCATACGGGCTGTCCGTAAACATATACTCGACGGACATGAAGTACGGTCCTCTGAGAGTCAGCCCGGGATCGATCATGCAGTCGTACATGAGCGGCTTCCAGCAGAACAACTTCTCAATGATGAACACGGACGTCTTCTTCCAGATGATGGACAACGAGAAGCTGCTGAAATCCCAGTACAAGGTTCTCGCGGGCAAGTGGCCTGAGAAGTACAATGAGCTGCTGCTCGTGCTCGACAGCGAGGACCAGCTCAATGACTACATTGTATATACGCTCGGCCTCAGAGACCCGCAGGAACTCAAGGACATGATCAACGACGTCATGAACGGCGAAGAGGTCGAGAACACCAATGAGAAGCTCGAATGGACCTATGAAGACTTCGTAGGCAAGGAGTTTGCTCTCGTACATGCCTGTGACACATTCAGGCGCAATTCCTCCTATGATGTATGGGAGGACATGACCGATGACGAGGCTTACATGGAGGATCTGATCAGAGATTCAGAGAAGCTTCATATAACCGGCATAGTCTGTGCCAAGGAGGCCAGCGCTGCCAATGCCATGGAGTCGGGCGTCGGATACCTTCCGGCCCTGACGCATCACATGATCGACTACGCCAAGGAGTCAGAGATCGTAAGGATACAGCGGGCCAACAAGGACAATGACGTTTTCTCGGGCAAAAGCTTCGAGTCGATACGCAACAATACCGATGAAGGACTCGGCTTCGATGACATGATCAGCATCGATCAGAACAAGCTGAAGCAGGCCTTCGGCGGCAGCATGAACACGAAGGCCCTTGAAAAGGCGATCCGCCAGGCCGGAGACAGAGAACTCAGCAATCTTATGAATCAGGACTCGGCTGAGAAGATAGAAGCTGATGCCAACACCGCACTCAGCAAGGGGATCAGCGGGATAAACAACGATATTATCCAGCAGTACAAGAAGGATCCCGATAACTTCAAGCTGGACAAGGATATGGTGACCAAGGCACTGGGCGAAAACCTTGACTCGGGCAAGCATGCGCAGCTTGTAAACGGCATTCTCAGGGGATATGGTGAAGCCCTGAAAGCAGATGAGACTATGCAGGCTATAAACGCGGCATCCAGTCCGGCTGCTGCAGCGGCGGTCAAAGAGAAAATGCAGGAGAAGGCTGCAGAAGATCTGATAAGCAGTCTTGATCTGCCTGAAGGCATCGCAGTTACGAAAGATGATGTGCTTAATATCCTTAAGAACGGCATCACCGCACAGGATCTTATCGATAAATACAGTTTGCCTGAGACTCAGGCAGACGCTCTCGCAAAGCAGATAAATGAGATGGCAGATGAAGCCAATAAAGCGATCGATGAGCAGATGAGCCAGCAGCAGCTGGGACCTGAAGCTGTGCTTGATATGATGGCGGATACTGTCAGCAATAAGGCGCAGAGCGGCATCAAACAGTATGCTCAGGGCATCGAGGCAATGCAGATGGCACAGGAAGTTTATCCTGCGCTCGGCAAGGTAGCCGCTGCAGTCGGAAGCCAGTTCAAAGTCGATCCGTCCCTGATAGCATCTGCCTTCCAGATGAAGATGGACGAGGATGAGATCACACGTCTCATCACGGCATATGTATCCGGGGGACAGGAGACCAGTTATGACTCCAACCTCAGGAAGCTCGGGTATGCGGATCTTGCCAATCCGATGTCGATGTCCTTCTATCTCAAGGATTTTGAGTCCAAGGAGAACTTCCTGAAGTACATAGATGACTACAATCAGGAGATGCAGGACAACGGCGACGAGGACATGGTCATCAGCTACACGGATATAACCGGAGTCATGATCAAGTCCGTCAAGACGATCACCAACGCCGTCAGCTATGTCCTCATAGCATTCGTGGCGATATCCCTGATAGTATCCTCAATCATGATTGGGGTCATCACATACATCTCGGTACTCGAACGTACCAAGGAGATCGGTATCCTCAGGGCTATCGGAGCGTCCAAGAAGGATATCTCGAGGATATTCAACGCAGAGACCATCATAGTAGGATTGTGCGCAGGTGTCATAGGAATAGCAGCCAGCCTGCTCCTCCTGATACCTATCAACCACATACTCTTAAATCTCACCAAGATAGCTTCGCTCAGGGCTATCCTGCCTCCGGCCGGAGGAGTCATACTGATACTCATCAGCATATTCCTCACCTACATCGCGGGACTCATCCCGTCAGGCATGGCTGCAAGGAAGAACCCTGTCGAGGCTCTGAGAACCGAATAGTGAATT
>CAMIWY010000091.1 GCA_946402595.1 uncultured Clostridia bacterium | reverse complement strand
CCTCTTCGCATCCGGCGCGGGGCGGATCAAGGACTGCGACATCAGCGTGTTCTATCGTGATCTCAGGCTTGCGCTCAACTCTTTCATTGACCTCATTCCACTTCCACAGCTTTGCAAGGCCCATCATGCCCGGCAGCTCTTCCTCTGCCTTGCCACATATGTATCTCGTGTTGATTATATTGTTGATGACTGAGTTCCTGTTGGCATCGATGACCGCAGGTTTTACTGATTCGATTCCAATCACCTTTTCTGCCTTGTCTGCCATCCAGATTCCTATCGTTCCGACTCCGCAGTAAAGATCAAGCAGTGTCTCTTTTCCCGTCATGGCAGCGTACTCCATTGCCTTGTCGTACAGCTTCGGCATCTGCTCAGGGTTCACCTGATAGAACGACTGCGGACTGATCTCATATCTCAGCTCTTTCCCGTCAGAACGCGTAACCTTTTCGGTGATAGTCGGCTTGCCGGCGATAATGCGGCACTTGCCCTTATGGATCACCGCAACTGATTCAAGGCTGTAAAGAACGGCAGGCTCAAAGTCATCAGTTCCCAGCAGCTCTTCTCCCTCTTCACAGGCAACGCCTTCTTCCCCTGCAGCAGGGCTCAGACTGTACACAGCAGCGTCGAACATGCCGACCAGCTCATCGATATCCCTGATCTCCTTGCTCTCGCTTTCAAGAACCACCATGACCTCGCCGGTACCGAAAGCCGTTTTGACAGTCATCTGTTTTATGCAGGATACGCCGGTTCTCCTGAGAAATACCCTCAGAGCATCAGCGCACACCATTGCCGCATCGGTCTGCAGCATGCAGTCTTCTATATCCACCACATAATGGCTTTTGCCCTTATTGAATCCGACCTCACCGTGCGGGCCAACAGCAAATACCGCCTTGTTGCGGTAGTACTTCAGAGTATCTGCCCCTATTATGTCGTTGACCTTCGGATCATCAAGGCCGCCGAGCCTTTTCAGCTTGGCACGCACTTGTTCTGTTTTGAGCTTCTTCTGAGCATCATAAGACAGCTCCTGCAGGGAGCATCCGCCGCATTCCCTGAAGTACGGGCACTCCGCCTTGATCCTGTTTTCCGACGGTTCAAGTATATCTGTCACACTTGCCTCGGCAGACGTCTTCTTAGCCTTAGTTACCCTGGCAGAGACCACATCCCCCGGCACCGCACTTCCGCTGATGAAAACAGCACAGCCGTCGTATCTTCCGAAGGCTCTGCCGTCATCGAGCATATCTTCAATTCTTATATCTATGATCTGACCTTTTTCCATTGTTTCCTTTCCAATTCGTGTCTCCAATTCGTGTCCGGTTGTGTCAAAAAGGACCGTCCCCGGTGTCACATTTCTGCCATGGCTTTGAGTCTGGCAAAGCGTTTGCTCACTGCAGGCTTTCCGATTGGCGGATTGAGTGTTTCCCCTATTTCAGCGAGGCTGGCCTCAGGCTTGTACAGCCTTATAAAGGCAACCTCCTTGAGCTGTGAAGGCAGGTGTCTTAATCCGTCTGTCCAGAATACGGAGCCCGGGTCTGCCAGCTCGCTGGCAAGGGGCTCTCTTCCGAGCTCGTCCTCTGCGATCTTTCTGATCCAGCCTCTCTGCTCCTCAGCTGCGGACAGGGTCCTGTCCACATTGGCGTTGTCGCAGTTGAGCATCCTCTGCACATCGCCGTGCAGGCTCTTGCTTATCCGTATATTTTCAAACTCCAGCACAGCATTGTCCGCTCCCATTATGCCAAGCAGGTCACTTATATACTGCGCCTTCTTGATGTACACGATGTAGTTGTCTCCGCGCCTTGAGATGTTGGCAGACAGGTCGACAAATGTCCCGATCAGCTTCTTCAGATCGTTCGCACTCTGCTCCTTGTCGAGAACGAACTCGAGATGGTAACTCTTCTTCGGATCGGATATCGTTCCGCAGCTCAGGAACATCCCGCGCAGGTACGATTTGCGGCAGCATTTTGACCTTACGATCGGCTGATATATCCCGTCGCTGAAGTAGTCATCACCCTCACGAATCAGCATCATTCCTGTCTCTCTGAGGATATGCATCGACTTCTCGTCCGGGCTTATATTCAGATAGTAACGGTTCTTCCTGCTTCTTGCGCCAGGCATCTGTGAGTCGCCTACCGCAAGGCCGGCATTGCTCTTGAAGTATCCGCGTATCAGCTTCTTGTAGTGTCTCGCGATAGCCGCATTCTCAGTGGTGGCAACTATGCCGAGCTTTCCTCCTCCGGCGAGTCTTATCGAACTGGATACCCTAAGAAAGCCGGCGATCTCCGCCAGCATGCAGCATTTCTTCTTATTCTCAAGTCTTGCGAGTTCGCCTTTGACCTCAGATGAAAATGACATCTACTTCCTCTTGTTCTGCAGGTCGAGATCCCTGTGATTGACTCTGACTCTCATCCCGTCTGCCTTGAATTTCTCTGCAACTGCGTTGGCGATGGCAACAGACCTGTGGTGCCCGCCTGTGCAGCCGAATGCTATGTTGAGGTGATATTTCCCTTCGTTTATATATCCTGGAACCATCGCCCTGAGAAGGATATGCACGGAATCGACGAACTGATCCGCCATACCGCTTCTGAATATGTAACTGACAACTTTCTTATTATTGCCCGTCAGTTTCTTGAGACTCGGCACCCAGTAAGGATTCGGCAGGAATCTGACATCGAACATGATATCCGACTCACTCGGTATCCCGTATTTGAATCCGAACGAGCTGATGTTGATGGCAAAATTCGATGCGCCTCTGCCGCCGAAGAACATCTTGTCGAGTTCTGCGTTCATCTCCGAGACCTTGAGATTAGTCGTATCGAGCACCAGGTCGGCCTTCTTCCTTATCTCTTCAAGCTTCTGTCTTTCTTCCTCTATGACATCGAGGCTTGCCGCGGCCCCGGTCAGAGGATGGCTGCGCCGCACCTCGTTGTATCTTCTGACGATTTCCTTAGGAGCAGCCTCTATGTACAGCACCGTCAGTTCGATCCCCGGTCTTTTGCGAAGATCATCTATCGTCGTTGCCAGCTTTTTGAAAAAGCTACCGCTCCTCAGGTCGGCTACGAATGCGACCTTGTCGATCCTGTTGGTGTCGACGGATGCCATCTCAAGGAAGTTGTCGATCAGTGCAGGCGGCATGTTATCCACACAGTAATAACCCTGATCCTCGAACCAGTTCGCCGCCCGGCTTCTGCCGGCCCCTGACATTCCCGTAATGATTACTACCTTCATGATTATTTCTGTCTGCCCCTCGTATTATCTCTATTTGCTCTCAATATTTACGATCCTGTCCGGTGTTATCCCTGCGGACAGAGCAAGAGCCATGCTCCTGACATATCTTCCGACTTTTTCAGGCTTGTGAGCATCACTGCTGATGACGAACTTTACATCGTATCCGGCAAACACCTTCAGCTCTTCGCAGTCAGGATGCCTGTGCCTTGCGTTGATCTCAACAAGCGTACCCGTCTCCTCACACGCCTTCGCTACAGCATGCGTATCAATATACGCCTTGTCTCCCGGATGTGTCAGGATGCGGATGTTGTTGCTCTTGAGAGCTCTGATTATCCTCTCAGTGTTCTGCTTTCTTAGCTTCTCTTTGATCCTGTCCGGGCACGGGAACCTGAATGCCAGCCAGTTCTGGATCATATGGCAGTTCGGCACATAGTGATATCCCGCGTTGACAAAATCGAAAAGCTCAAAATCCTCTTCCGATACATCGAGACCGTTCGGTGTGTCGACGATGTCCGCCTCGACGCCAAGATAGATCTTAACGCTCGGAAAACGCTTCATAGCCTTGACGATATCATCTCTGATCTGAGGGATCTTCTTGAGATCCAGCCCGTAAAAGTCTGTCGGACCATGGTCGGTGATCGCGAGCTCGCGAAGCCCTCTAAGTGATGCTGCCGCGGCATTCTGGAGAACTGTTCCCTTGCCGTGCAGATAAGGTCCGACCTTCGAATAGACTGTATGAGTATGATAGTCCGCTGTCAGTCTGAAGCTCTTCCTGATTGTTTCTATATCCATAATTTCACCTTGCATCCTGTAATCCGGCAGGATGTCCTTATGTTACTCCTGAAGGCTGCAGCCTATGAGCCTTACCTCCGGCTCAAGGGTGATGCCGCTGTTCTCATATACAGCTTTGCGTACATGTCTCATCACAGCGAGCACATCCTCGGCTGTGGCTCCTCCTGCATTGATGACGAAACCTGCATGTTTTTCTGAAACCATAGCTCCGCCTACTCTGTATCCCTTGAGACCGGCTTCATCTATAAGCGCTGCCGCATATCCGCCGACAGGTCTCTTGAAAGTGCTGCCTGCGCTCGGATAGTTGACAGGCTGCTTTGCATTCCTCTTTTCCTGCAGCTCCTTTACTCTGGCTGCTATTTCGTCCCTGTCATCATGTCTGAGGCAGAGAAGCGCAGACAGAACGATCATGCCGCTTTCCTCAACAATGCTGTGCCTGTAGCCGAACTGCATCTCTTCACCGCTGAGTTCGACTATCTCTGAGCCGTCCGGTCTCATAAGTCTTACGGATAAGACAATATCTTTCATCTCGCCGCCGTAAGCTCCGGCATTCATGAATACCGCTCCGCCTATGCTGCCGGGTATCCCGCTTGCGAATTCAAATCCCGCCAGGCCATGCTCCGTCAGAAATGAGCTGACAGACGACAGCAGTTTTGCGGCGCCTGCTCGTACCAGTGCATATTCGCCATTCTCTCCGGCATTTTCCTGCTCGACTGATACCGAAGTGAAATCACCTCCGAGCTTTATGAAAATTCCCGGATATCCTTCATCTGCTACCAGAAAATTTGATCCGTTGCCTATGAGCATGTACTCAAGTCCCGGCTCTGCAGCGCATATGCGCAGCACTGCTGCAAGTTCCTCTTCATTTTCCGGTGTGACCAGCGCACCAGCCGGTCCTCCTATGCGGAATGAAGTATGTGAAGACATCGGTTCGTTTTCATGTATGCAGACTTCCGGCAGCACATGCTTTATTCTGCCGAGAGCCGTCTGTAAAGCTGTATCTTTTTTCATGACATCTGTCATCAGTTGCTGTTCTCCTTGTCTGATGATCCTGCCGGCTGATCATGGCTGTCTGCACCGGAAGGCCTCTCATTATCGTATATAAATCTTTTCTTGCGCTCAGGATCCTTTATGCCTTTCCTGAAGACATCAAACAGTGATTTCTGTTTTTTTCTGTCAGGTTCAAGGTCAACTTCATCGTCCTCAAGCCCGTAAGGTTCGAGACTGAAGTAGTAAGCTGTGGTCGTATCCTTCTCCTTGTGTTTGAGCCGCGCTGTCGTTATCTTATCGATGTATCTGTATATCACAGCGAATACCGGAACTCCGAGTGCCATGCCCGCAAATCCGAACAGGCCTCCGCCAACAAGCACGGATATCAGTACCCAGAAACTGCTAATCCCTATGGCGTTGCCTACGATCTTCGGTCCTATGATGTTGCCGTCGATCTGCTGGATAATGAGGATGATGATCACGAAATAAAATGCGTATATCGGGCGCTCCAGCATCAGGATGAATACCGACGGGATCGCTCCGATGAAAGGTCCGAAAAACGGTATTACATTGGTAATGCCGACAATGACGCTGATCATAAGTGCAAAAGGTATATTGCATACAGTGAGCACTATGAATGTCAGAACACCTATGATGAAGGAGTCGATGATACGTCCTACAATGAATCCGATGAAGGTCTCATTCACGATGCTTGCGAACTCATACAGATTCGCTTTTCTTTTCTGCCCGCATGTAGCATTGACGATTTTACGCATAATTGCGAACAGTCTCTCCTTATAGTTGAGGAGATACACCATGATCAGAAGTCCGACAAAGGTATTTGCAACGTAACTGACTGCTGTCATGACTCCATTGGATATCATTGTGGCTATGCTTACCGCATCGCCTGCAAGAATGTGCTTCTGTACCCATGCGAGGATCTCACTGTTTCCGGCATTGGCTATATTGTCCACCCATCTGGCGATGAGCGGGAAGTGCGCCAGATTAACCGCACACCAGTCTGACAGAATCTCCAGCCTCTCCGGCATGGTATTGATGAGGTTGATCGCACTCTCAACGACCTGTGGTACTACAAAATATACGAACAGTCCGACGAGACCGACTACTATGACGACACATACGAAGGAAGCAAAAGCTCTTGCAGCGATAAGTATCCTGCGCTTTTCGGCTTTATCCACCTCCCTTTCGGAATCATCGCTGACTATCA
>CAMIWY010000090.1 GCA_946402595.1 uncultured Clostridia bacterium | reverse complement strand
ATAATTTCAAATTGCTGTGCTTGGGCATCTGAATACTGGTCAATTTTTTGTAAATCTGAACAACGTGACAGCCGGATCAGCCATAAACCTATGCTTAAGGTCAGCAGAAGCACAGCTCAGAATAACTGAAAGGTACAGATCAAAATGAAAGAAAACCGCAACTCATTTTCCAATCAGGTCGGATTCGTTCTCGCAGCTGCAGGAAGTGCAGTAGGCCTTGGAAACATCTGGAGATTCCCGTATCTTGCAGCCAAGGACGGAGGAGGAGTTTTCCTCTTTATATATCTGATCCTGGCACTCACATTCGGATTCACTCTTCTCATTTCCGAGATATCCATCGGAAGAAAGACCAAGCAGAGCACACTTACCGCATACGGAGCACTCCACAAACCATCCGGATGGATCGGCGTGGTGGCAAGTATAGTTCCGTTCATTATCCTTCCGTACTACTGCCTGATCGGAGGATGGGTTCTTAAATACTTCACTGCATTCGTCACAGGCGGCGGTGCCGCTGCTGCTGAGGACGGATATTTTACCGGATTCATAACAGCTCAGACAGCACCTATCGTATTCTTCTTCGTATTCATGACAGCAACTGCTGCTGTTGTATACCTCGGAGTTGAGAAGGGAATAGAGCGTCTCTCAAGGATTCTCATGCCGGTACTGATCGTTCTCGTGCTCGGCATCTCGATTTTCTCTCTCACTATCGACGGAGAGGGCGGACGCACAGGTCTTGAAGGTTTTGCCGTATATGTTATCCCGGATTTCACCGGACTCTCGGCCAAGGATATCTTTTACGTAATAGTTGATGCTATGGGACAGCTGTTCTACAGTATCAGCGTTGCGATGGGCATCATGGTAACTTACGGTTCATACCTCAAGGATGACAGCAATCTCGTCAAGTCAGTCAATCACATCGAGATCTTCGATACTATGGTCGCATTCCTTGCCGGCGTAATGATCATCCCTGCAGTATATGCATTCATGGGAATGGAAGGCATGCAGAGCTCCGGCCCGGGACTCATGTTCATAGCTCTTCCTAAGGTATTCGCTCAGATGGGTTCTGTGGGCACCATAATCGGTGCAGTATTCTTCATCATGGTTCTGCTTGCAGCACTGACAAGCTCCATGTCCGTAATGGAGGCTGTCGTTTCCGGACTCATCGACAGATTCAGATGGAGCAGACACAAGGCAGTTATCATCGAGTATGTAATATCCATGATCCTCGGTATCATCGTTTGTCTCGGCTACAATGTATTCTACTTCGAGGCAGCTCTGCCTAACGGAACAGTCGGACAGATACTCGACATCTTCGACTACATCAGCAACTACGTACTCATGCCTGTCGTAGCTATCGGCACATGCATACTCGTCGGCTGGATTCTCGGACCTAAGGTCATCATCGATGAAGCAACCAAGAACGGCGAGCATTTTGCAAGAAAGGGAATGTATGCAGTCGTAGTAAAGTACGTTGCACCGGTACTCCTCACAATACTGCTTCTCGGAGCATTCGGAGTATTTTAGAAAAATATGCTGAAAAGCGCTGTTCCCGTGATTTCAAGGGAACGGGGAAGATCAGACTTTAAAAAATTATTAGCACTCTCGCGAAGAGAGTGCTAATTTTCTATTTACAAATGTATTTCTTTGTATTAATATATATGCGGAAACAGAAAAGCCGCGGTATGCGTTATCCGGCATCCGCGCATGAAAGAGTTAAGAAAGATCCTTAAATGAAAAGGAGGGACTCGAATGAATATAGAGAAATACACACAGAATGCACAGCAGGTAGTCCTTGACTGCCAGAACATCGCTACTTCGATGGGGCACCAGATGGTGGACGGAGAGCATGTTCATCTTGCACTGCTGCAGCAGAAGGACGGACTGATCCCGAAGCTTCTTAAGAATATGGGCGTCAATGTCGATGCTCTCACTAAGGAAGTCCAGGCTGAAGTCGACAAGATCCCTAAGGTCACAGGCAGTGCAGATTCCATGTACGGCACCAGAAGATTCAACAACATCTTCGTCAATGCCGAGAAGATAGCTGAACAGTTCACGGACGAGTATGTCAGCGTTGAGCACATCTATCTGTCACTTATCGCTGAATCGGGAACGCCGAGCGCAAGGCTCCTGACAAAATACGGCATCACAAGGGAAAAGTTCCTCGAGGCGCTGTCAAGTGTCAGAGGCAACCAGAGAGTCACGAGCCAGAACCCTGAAGAGAACTACGAAGCTCTTGCCAAGTACGGAAGAGATCTCGTAGACATGGCACGTGAAGGAAAGCTCGACCCTGTCATCGGAAGAGATTCCGAGATAAGGCATGCGATCCAGATCCTGTCGAGAAGGACCAAGAACAACCCGGTTCTCATCGGCGAGCCGGGCGTTGGTAAGACAGCCGTTGTCGAAGGCCTTGCACAGAGGATCCTGAACGGAGACGTACCTGAAGGACTCAAGGACAAGACCATCTACTCACTCGACCTGGGCTCACTTATAGCGGGCGCAAAATTCAGAGGTGAATTTGAAGAGAGACTCAAGGCCGTCCTCAACGAGATAGAGAAGTCCGACGGCAAGATCATCCTCTTCATCGACGAGATCCACAACATCGTCGGGGCAGGAAGGACTGAAGGCTCGATGGATGCGGGCAACCTTCTCAAGCCAAAGCTGGCAAGAGGTGAACTCCACTGCATCGGTGCCACAACACTCGATGAGTACAGAAAGTACATCGAGAAGGACGCTGCTCTTGAAAGAAGATTCCAGAAGGTCATGATCGATCAGCCGACTGTAGAGGATACCGTATCGATCCTGAGAGGGCTCAAGGAGAAGTTCGAGATACATCACGGCGTCAGGATCACGGACAGCGCTCTGATCGCATGCGCAACGCTTTCGGACAGGTACATCACAGACAGGTTCCTGCCTGACAAGGCCATCGACCTTATGGATGAGGCTGCGGCAAGGATCAGGACAGAGATCGACAGCATGCCTTCAGAGCTAGATGAGATCTCGCGTAAGATCATGCAGCTCGAGATCGAGAAGCAGGCTCTCATGAAGGAAGATGACAAGGGTTCGAAGGCAAGGCTTGAGGCTCTTGAAAAAGAGCTTGCCGAGCTGAAGGACAGAAGCGCTGCCATGAATGCGCAGTGGGAGAATGAGAAGAAGGACATCCTGGAGGTCAAGAACGTCAAGGCTCAGATCGAGAACATCAAGCTTGAGATCGAAGACGCAGAGAGACAGTACGACCTTGAGAAACTTGCCAAACTGAAATACGGCACTTTGCCTGAACTCGAGAAGAAGCTCGAGGACCTCAAGGCTGCAGGTGCTGAGACTGAAGATGACAGGCTGCTTTCAGAAGAGGTAACAGAGAATGAGATCGCTGAGGTAATCTCCGCATGGACAGGAATCCCTGTAAGCAAGCTGGTCGAGACGGAAAGAGACAAGCTGCTGAGGCTGCCGGACATCCTCCACGAGAGAGTCATCGGACAGGACGAAGCTGTAACAGCCGTTTCCGAAGCGATCCTGAGGTCCAGGGCGGGGCTTGCCAATTACAACAGGCCTATAGGTTCGTTCATTTTCCTCGGACCTACCGGTGTAGGTAAGACTGAACTGGGCAAGGCGCTGTCAGAGGCGCTTTTCGATACCGAGAAGAACATCATCAGGATAGACATGTCCGAGTACATGGAGAAGCACTCCGTATCCAGACTGGTAGGAGCGCCTCCGGGGTACGTAGGATATGATGAAGGCGGTCAGCTCACTGAGGCAGTTCGCCGCAAGCCTTACAGCGTAATACTCTTCGATGAGATCGAGAAGGCTCATCCGGATGTATTCAACATCCTGCTGCAGCTTCTTGATGACGGCAGACTGACTGACAACCAGGGCAGGACCGTAGACTTTACCAATACGATCTGCATCATGACATCGAACATCGGAAGTGCCGAGCTCCTCGACAACATGAAAGAAGACGGCACTATCGATCAGAAGGTGGAAGAGGACGTGCTCGATCAGCTGAGAGCTTACTTCAAGCCTGAGTTCCTCAACAGGATCGACGACATCATCCTGTTCAGCCCGCTCACCAAGGATCAGATCAAGGGCATCATCGGACTGACAGCCAACGAGCTGCGCAAGAGACTTGCTGAGAGAGACATCTCGCTCGAACTGACAGATGCAGCTCTCGACTTCATAGCTGACGAGGCTTACGATCCGCACTACGGAGCAAGGCCGATCAAGCGCTACATGACCAAGCATGTTGAGACTGCGATCGCCGGCGACATCATCAGAGGCAACATCGTGGACGGACAGAAGGTCATCTGCGATGCAGAGGATGGAAAGCTCGTGTTCAGGACTGCAGAGGCAGAAGCAGAGGCGTAACAGCTCGGGCCATACGGCGCAGGACAACATTACCGTAATTCCGGATAAATTCCGCGGAATAACAGGACCGCAGACAGGAAAAGACCAATATTCCCGTCTGCGGTCTTTTGCTTTATTGGGGGCCCCGGTCACGTTGAAGAAGGAAGCCCGATATGTTAAAATCAATAGGATATTTTGAATGGGAAAGTGTGGCCTTCGAACGAGCGGGCTGCAGGAACGGATAATGAACATAACAATAGACGGTTTAAATATAAATTATAAGATAACGGGGCCTGAAGGTGCTGAGAAGACGGCTGTCATCCTGCAGGGATGGGGCACGGGCATGGACCTCTACGATTTTGCTGCGGGCTGTATCAATGACGGATACAGGGTCGTTCAGTTTGACTTCCCGGGATTCGGCGAAAGCGATGAGCCGCGTGAGCCGTGGAGACCTGCTGACTATGCAGACTTCTTCTGCTCTTTCATGGAGGCTCTTGACATACACGAGGCTGTGCTGATCGGTCATTCATACGGCAGCAGAGTCATCATCAAGCTCGCGGGCCGCAGCGATCTGCCTTTTGACATCAGCAAGCTGGTCATCATCGACGGTGCAGGCATCATGCCTGAGCGCTCAGCTGCTCAGAAGAGAAAGGTAAAGCGCTATAAGATGATGCGCAATTTCCTCACCAGCAAGCCTGTGCACGCCATGTTCCCTGAAGTGATCGACTACTGGATGAGCCAGCAGGGATCTGATGACTACAGGAACTCGAGCCCGATGATGAAAAAATGCCTTGTAATGGCTGTAAACGAGGACCAGAGGGAAGAACTGCCTCAGATAAAGCAGGATACTCTTCTCATCTGGGGGGATCTCGACGATGCGACACCGATAGGTGATGCGAAGATAATGGAGGAGAAGATCCCTGAGGCGGCTCTCGTAGTGCTCGAAGGAACGGGGCACTATTCATTCCTCGAAAAGCCGCAGCAGTTCAGAGGCATAATAAGGTCATATCTTGGTGCCGATACAGAGGCTGAAAAGACGGCCATGGCATCAGAAGAAGCTGGAAACGGAGGTGAGCTGTAATGACAGTATCCGTTGCTGCAATGGCAATAATCAGCTTTATAACAGCCGCTCTTGCTGTTCCGGCTTTCTGGCTGACAATGAGATACAATATGCACATGTTCCAGCTCAACGTCTATATGAACGGCGAGCAGAGGGCATGGATACGCAGGAACTTCCATCTCCAGTGGATACTCGTATTCGCCATGGTACTCGGCATCATCAGTATGCTGGTCCCGTTTGCAGGGATCAGATGGCTGACATACCTGTTCGTTGCTCTGTGCTGGCTGACGCTTGCAGTCATCATTCTGGTCTACAGGGTGATGAAGGAGATGAACCAGAAGAAGAAGCTGGTGTTCACACCGAGAGTGAAGAGGATGGTGGCCTGCATCATCGCACTTTGCGTGCTGTTTCTGGCGCTGGCAGTATTCGCAGGCATTAAGATAGCAGGGCCTGAGGAGGGAATGGCCGGAAACGCATTCACGCTGATCCCCGGCATGCTCACATTCCTCGTCGGATCGCAGCTGTGGATGCAGATGCTTGCGAAGACCATCAATACACCTGTTGAGAAGGGTGTCAACAATCACTACATAAATGACGCAAAAAGCATCCTCAGGAGCAATCCGGACCTGACCATAATCGGAGTGACCGGAAGCTACGGCAAGACCAGCGTGAAATTCTTCCTGCAGACACTGCTGCAGCAGAAGTACAGCGTGCTCGTCACACCTGAGAGCTACAACACTCCTATGGGAGTCGTCATAACGATAAGAAAGTTCATGAAGCCGTCGCACCAGATATTCATCTGCGAGATGGGCGCGAGATATGTCGGAGAGATCAAGGAGATATGCGA
>CAMIWY010000089.1 GCA_946402595.1 uncultured Clostridia bacterium | reverse complement strand
CAGCAAAAATCTTCGCGTTATCCTTTCCTGTACCCTTCTTTCCTCTGAGCCAGAACTCAAGCAGAAAAGCAAATATAACTGATGCTATTGAGCATACCAGAACAATAGTTGTATTCATCTGATGTCCACCTCAAATGTGCTTATCAGTTGAAAATAGCAACAATTGCAAGTGATACTACTATGTAGATAATAGCTGCTACAGTTGTGATCCTGGCAAGAAGTGCATCATATCCTCTGCTCTTGCGCTTACCGAAAAGCTGTTCAGCGCCGCCGGCGATCGAACCCGAAAGGCCATCGCTGTTTCCTGACTGGAGCAGGATGCTGACTATAAGAATGATACTTGCCAGAAGTAGTATTATCATTAAAGCTGTGTGCATAGCTTCCTCCGTGAATGTTTATATCAGAATTAAAGTGCCCGGTCACAGGTTATCCCCGTAAACGAACACTTTATATTAACATTGATGAAATTATGTGTCAATGACAGCTATTTAAGATCGTTAGCTGCATTTACGATAGCGGAAAAGTCATCGATCTTGAGGCTTGCGCCGCCGATAAGTCCGCCGTTGATGTCAGGCTTTGCAAGAAGGTCAGCTGCATTTGATGCCTTCATGCTTCCGCCGTAAAGGATCAGCATTGAATCAGCGATCTCATTGCTGTACATTCCGCCCATGACTCCTCTGATGAAAGCACACATCTCTTCAGCCTGGTCCGGAGTAGCTGTTTTGCCGGTTCCGATAGCCCAGATAGGTTCATAAGCGATCACGACCTTGGCAACGTCTTCAGCAGGCATTCCCTTAAAGTCTGCAACCAGCTGTGAAGCAACAAATGTCTGCTCGCCGTTTCCCTCTCTTACTTCAAGAGATTCACCAACACAGAGGATCGGTGTGATGCCGGCTGCGATAAGAGCCTTGAGCTTGAGATTGCAGGTCTCGTCTGTTTCAGCAAAATACTCTCTTCTCTCGGAGTGTCCTACGATGCAGTAGTTGACACCGATCTCCTCGAGCATAGGTACAGAGATCTCGCCTGTATAAGCTCCGGATGGCTCAAAGTGAACGTTCTCAGCTCCGAATCCGATGCCGCTTCCCTTGAGAGACTCACCGAGTGTTACAAGCTGAGTGAACGGAGCCAGAATAGCTACTTCTTCAGCATTTGCAAAATTCTTTGCAGCAAGTGCATCAGCAAACTCCTTTGCCTCAGCGATTGTTTTGTTCATCTTCCAGTTGCCCGCAATTAAAAACTTCTTCATTTCTACATTTTACCCTTTCTGATTATTCGTCAACTAATTATTTATCCTCAATAACAGCTATTCCAGGAAGCTCCTTGCCCTCAAGGAATTCGAGGCTTGCGCCGCCGCCTGTGCTGATGTGAGTCATCTTGTCTGCGAGACCGAACTGTGTTACAGCAGCTGCGCTGTCACCGCCGCCGATCACTGTTGTGGCATCGAGTCCTGCCAGGCACTCTGCAATAGCTCTGGTGCCGACTGCAAAATTCTCCATCTCGAATACGCCTACAGGTCCGTTCCATACAACTGTCTTTGCCTCAGCAAGCGTATCGCTGAACAGCTTGATGGTAGCTGGTCCGATGTCCAGGCCCATTCTGTTTTCCGGGATTGAATCAACCGGATATACATCATGAGGTGAATCATTGGCGAATTCATCTGCTGCAACGACATCAACAGGAAGCAGGAAGTTTACGCCCTTTTCCTTAGCCAGATCAAGAATGTTCTTAGCGAGATCAAGGCCTTCTTCATCAAGGAGTGATGTTCCGATCGAATATCCCTGAGCCTTGAAGAATGTATAAGCCATTCCTCCGCCGATGATGAGAATATCTACCTTGTCAAGAAGGCTTGTGATAACTGCGATCTTGTCCTTGACCTTGGCGCCGCCCATGATAGCAGCAAATGGTCTTACAGGATCGTTGACTGCTTCCCCGAGGAACTTGAGTTCCTTTTCGATAAGGAATCCGGATACAGCCGGAATGAATGCTGCGATACCTGTTGTTGATGCATGAGCCCTGTGTGATGTACCGAATGCTTCCTGAACGAAGATGTCTCCGAGTTCTGAAAGCTCACCGGCAAAATCATGGTCATTCTTCTCCTCTTCCGCACGGTATCTTACGTTCTCGATGAGCATAACGTCTCCTGCGGTAAGTTCTGAAGCTGCTTTCTTGACATCCTCATCAACGACAGCGTCAGAAGCTACGAATTTTACTTCCTTGCCGAGGTATTCGCTGAGTCTTGCAGCAACAGGTGCGAGGCTGAATTCGTGATTAGGCTTACCCTTAGGACGTCCGAGGTGTGACATAAGGACGATCCTTGCGCCGTTTTCAAGAAGATAATTGATTGAAGGAAGAGCAGCTCTGATTCTTGTATCATCTGTGATCTCTCCGTCCTTCAGAGGTACGTTGAAGTCACATCTCATGACTGCAGTTCTGCCTTCCCATTTTACATCTCTGATTGTCTTTTTCATTGTCTTAGTCCTCTTAATACAAGTGGAATTTCTTTTCCATCCGTTTATACCAACTTTGTTAATTCTATCAATACTGCATGTGATTTACAAGTTGTTGTGCATACATAATTCGTTCAGTCCGCAGTTTTCGCAGGATGGTTTTCTGGCACTGCAGCATTTACGTCCATGGAAAATGAGAAGATGATGAGCCCTGATCCAGCTGCTCTCAGGTATCCTTTTCATCAGTGCTTCTTCAGTCGCATCAACGTCTTTTTCATCTGTAAGGCCTATCCTGTTGGCAACACGGAATACGTGAGTGTCAACAGCAATCCTCGGAACGCCGAAGCCCTCCGCCAGAACGACATTGGCTGTTTTGCGCCCGACTCCCGGCAGCGTCACAAGGCTGTCAAAATCCTGCGGCACTTTTCCTCCGAAATCGCTGACCAGTTTTCCTGCAAGGCGGACTATATTCTTTGACTTGTTTCTGTACAGTCCGATCGTCCTGATGATCTCCATGACTTCATCAGGATCGGCAGCTGCCAGTGCCCCGGCATCAGGATACCGCCTGAACAGTTCCGGTGTTACCCTGTTCACGCTTACATCGGTCGTCTGAGCTGACAGTGCTACAGCAACGATAAGCTCAAAAGGATCTCTGTGCTCAAGAGCGCATGCGGCTTCTGGATGCATCGTTTCAAGAATATCCAGAACTTCAGTGACATTTTTATTATCTATAAGTCTTTTCTTACTCATATCGGTTACTTTCATTGACAAATTCTGTTTTTGTTTTATATTAAAGATAGTATACAATATCTCAAATAAAATACAATTATTTGATTCAAGGAGTTATCCATGGACATCAGCAATACTGAAAAGAACAGCCAGCCCCTCTCGGCAGGCCTTTACCAGGAAATACAGAAAGACATCCTTTCAGGTGAATTCGAATCAGGTTCAAAGCTGACAGAAGCTGCAGTATGCAAGAGATACGGCGTCAGCAGGACTCCTGTCAGAGAAGCCTTCAGACAGCTTGAAGCTGACGGCCTTATAGAAAACATTCCTAACAGAGGCGCATTTGTCACAGGACTTACAAAGCGCGACATTTCAGATCTGTTCGATCTCAGGTCCCTCTTTGAGATACAGGCTGTGGAATGGGCAATCAGGAGAATGGATGATGATGACATAGACGTCCTGAGAGAAACTGTGGAGTTCATGGAGTTCTATACACTCAAGGACGACATCGAAAAAGTCCTCAGCTTCAATTCACAGTTCCACAATACGATATATGCCGGGACCAAGGACCGCATGATCCAGAGAACACTTTCAACCTATCAGACATATCTGAAGCACTCTGCCCCGGCAAAGACATTTACCGGCGGGTATCTCAGAACTATCCTTGAAGAGCACAAGGCCATATTCGCAGCCTTCGAGAACAGAAATGTTGCAGCCGGCCGCAAGGCTATGGAGTATCACATGGAGCAGTCCAAGCTGCGCCGCATTGCGAATTACTTCTAAACTTTATATAAGATCAAAGGACAGTTTTCAGAAACCGAGAAGATGCATTATCGCGGTAACTCCCGGCATCAGGATAAGGTCAGTGATATTCGCGACGATCAGTAAGATCAGTATCCACTGTCCGTACTGATATACCCTGTACCACCATCTGTATCTGTCGAGTCTGAATATCTGCGTCACGATATTCCATCCGTCGAGCGGCGGACATGGTATCAGGTTGAAGACCATGAGGCATACGTTGATGCTGACTGCGTAATAGACTATGTAGAATATGTTCTCTACAAGTGCTGAACCTGAGGAGTAATACATGTTCATAAGAGCCTTTGCAGGGAATGAAAGGATCACAGCTATGATCAGATTCATGGTGACTCCGGCGATCGCAACGAGGAACTCATCACGCCTTCTGTTCTTATAATAACCTGCATCGATCATTACAGGCTTGCCCCATCCGAATCCGACAAGAAGAAGCGCTACGAATCCGAGCGGGTCTATATGAGCAAGTGGATTTACAGTAAGTCTTCCCTGCCTTCTCGGTGTAGGATCCCCGAGCCTGTCAGACATCCAGGCATGTGCAAATTCATGAAGGCTGAGTCCGAGGATGATACCCGGAAGCGTCAGCAGCTTTGTGATAATTGTCTCTGTCATATGAATTAGTCCTTCCCCGTCCTGCTAGAGTATCTCTGTCAGAAGTCTTGAGATAGACTCTGCAAGTCTTTCATACAGGCTGATATTGTCTCTGTCTGCCTGCGTATATTCCCTTGAAAGCTTCATGTCCTCTTCGAACTGTGCATTCATCCTGCCGGTTACCTCGCGGTCGTAGATGAAAGCATTTGATTCGAAGTTGAGTCTGAAGCTTCTTATGTCAAAATTGCATGATCCCGCTGTGGAGACCTCACCGTCCACTGTGAGCGTCTTGGCGTGAAGGAAGCCGTTGTTGTAGATATATATGTGCGCTCCTTCTTTTATGAGCTTGCCGGCGTTATACAGTGTTGTTCTGTAAACAAAAGGATGATCAGGCATCGACGGGATCATGATCCGTACATCGAGCCCGGATCTTGCAGCCATCGCGAGTGAATCAAGCATCGGTGTGTCAGGGACCAGATACGGAGTCTGTATGAATATGCTCTCACGGGCTCCTGTGATCATCTTCATCATGCTGCGCTTGATTTCTTCCTTATCCGACTCAGGACCGCATGATACTATCTGTACAGGTATCCTCCCGAGATCAGACTTGTAGGCGTATTTGATCGACTGCTCGACGATATCAAGCTTCTCCTTGGATGCATAGCGCCAGTCCTGATAGAACCTTTCGTTCAGTGCGGCAATGACATTGCCTTTAATGATCATCTGGGTATCTCTCCAGTATCCGAACTTCTTTGACTTACCCAGATATTCATCAGCTATATTGAAGCCGCCGATATACCCTGTTTCGTTGTCTATTACAGCAAGCTTTCTGTGATTGCGGTAATTGATCCTGAAGTACATGTGGCGTATGAGAGGCTTGAAGAAGTAGGCATACCTGCCGCCTGCTTTTCTGAACGCTCTCAGCTCACTGTATCCTATGCTTCTGCTACCGAGTGCATCTATCAGAAGTCTGACCTTGACGCCCTCCTGTGCCTTACGTGTAAGAAGCTCTATCAGCTCTTTTCCGGTGTCATCATCCCTGATTATGTAGTAGCAGAGCTTGATGGTGTATTTTGCATTGCGTATGTCCTCAAGCAGTCTGTCGAACATCTCCTGTCCGTCATATATCAGCTCGATGTCCTTGCAGTCGATAAGAAGAGAATCGGCGTAATCAAGATTGAGCAGGATCATGTTGCGCCACTTATATGTCTCATCTTCTGGATTGTCCGAAATTCCCTTTCTTACGGCTTCTTTCTGCCACTCCAGCAAAGTTCCGAGACCGGCCTCTTCGTCCGCTGTCATGCGGAATATCTTCATTCTGGCTATATTCTGAGACAGGATGAGATACATGAACAGTCCGACGGCCGGAAGTATGTACAGTATCATTATCCATGCCATGATAGCTGTGGCTGACTTGTTGGTGTCAACGAAAATCAGGCCGAGCGAAATGATGGTGTTGAGTATGTAGATAAACACCATGATATGAGAGAACGTCATATATTCAATTAGTGAATTGAATATGTCTGCCATGATATGGAATTATCTCCTGCCTGTATTACCGGACTTCCCTTCCTTCGAGGCTGAATGTCTTGCTCTCGGTTATCTCTACTCTGACCATAGTGCCGATGATCTCATCAGGACTCTTGTCAGATGTGAAGTTGACAAGTTTGAATCCGT
>CAMIWY010000088.1 GCA_946402595.1 uncultured Clostridia bacterium | reverse complement strand
GGTCAGAAGCGTAGATCCGGATATTCCTGATTTCCAGATCAATCTTGAAGCGCTCGAGGAGACTATCAATCACGACACAGTGGCTGTAGTCATCAACTCACCTAACAACCCGTCCGGAGTTGTCTACACGAAAGAGACTCTTCAGAAGATCGCTGCTGTTCTTAAGAAAAAGGAACTCAAATACGAGCATCCTATCTACATCATCGCTGATGAACCATACAGAGAACTCGTATACGGGGACGCCAAAGTAACATTCATTCCGGAAGTCTATGACAACACTATCGTATGCTACTCCTGGTCCAAGAGCCTGTCTCTGCCTGGCGAGCGTATCGGTTATGTATATGTACCTGCAAAGTGTGCCAACGGCAAAGTCATATATGCCGCAGTAGCCGGTGCTGCGAGAGAAATCGGTTCTGTATGTCCTCCGACCCTGATCCAGAGAGTAGTAGAGGAGTGCGTCGACTGTGAACCAGACCTCGTAGCTTATGACGAAAACAGAAACGATCTGTACAACGGCCTTACTGAGATGGGCTATGAGTGTGCAAAGCCTGACGGAGCTTTCTATCTCTTCATGAAGGCACCGAACGGAGACGATCTTGCGTTCTCAGAGGCAGCAAAGTTCGAGGAGAACATCCTGATCGTGCCGGGAACAGGATTTGGCTGTCCCGGATACCTCAGACTTGCATACTGCGTATCCAATGAGACCATCAAGAACTCGATGCCGGGATTTAAGAGGCTGATCGAGAAATACGGCAAGTAAGGTTCTCATCGGATGATACGGCGTTGCCGTATAGACGAGAACCTTGATCTCACTCGACGCGCTCGTTCGATAGAATCATCTCACAGGATCAATTGATTAAAATAATAGAATAGCAATGATTTGAGGCGCTCTGCGAGGCGCCTCTTTAATTTACTCCGGATTTTTTAATAAATGGGTTGTTTTACTGATTCTTATAACGTATAATAGCGGTTGCGAATTAATACATTACTAATGAAAGTGGGGTAAAATAATGGCAAATATTAAATCCGCAAAGAAGAGAATCAAAGTTATCGACAAGAAGACAGCTCGCAACATCAGAGTTCGCAACCACGTCAAGGATGCTGAGAAGGCTTTCCTGGCTGCAGTTGAGGCTGGC
The DNA here is from genome assembly GCA_946402595.1 of uncultured Clostridia bacterium. Classification (GTDB taxonomy): domain Bacteria; phylum Bacillota; class Clostridia; order Peptostreptococcales; family Anaerovoracaceae; genus Crickella. The sequence continues at coordinate 5,138 of CAMIWY010000088.1, read as the reverse complement.
AATGTTGAAGAGGCTCAGAAGGCTTTCCAGCACGCTGAGAAGAAGTTCATGCAGGCAGCTGCAAAGGGTACATACCACAAGAACACTGCTTCAAGAAAGGTAGCAAGATTCGCTAAGAAACTTAACGAGATGTCTAAGTAATCTCACCCGTCCCCACACCGCGTATAAGTTAAATACGCCAGGCAGCCGGAGTGTCTCCCGGCTGTCTTTTATGTTGTGTTTATGTGACAAAGGGAGCGTCCCCTCTGACACAAAAGCTGACAATGAGAACCGTCCCCGGTGTCATAAGTTGACAAGGCGGCTTGCCGCATGCGAAAATAACTATGTATGAGCACTGACGGAACTGCTGTGTCCGGAAGGCTCAGAAAAACAGATTAAAGAGGACAGAATGAGTTATTTAGACAACATCAGAAATTTCAGTATTATTGCTCACATCGATCACGGCAAGTCGACTCTTGCCGACCGTCTTATTGAGAAGACGGGCCTTGTCGACAAGCGTGATATGAAGGAGCAGTATCTTGATAATATGGATATCGAGCGTGAGCGCGGCATCACCATCAAGCTGCAGACGACAAGGCTCAGCTACAAGGCTAAGGATGGTCAGGAGTATATCCTGAACCTGATCGATACGCCGGGTCACGTGGATTTCAATTACGAGGTGTCAAGGTCACTGGCTGCATGCGACGGGGCGGTCCTCGTCGTTGATGCGACTCAGGGTGTTGAGGCTCAGACTCTCGCCAATGTTTATCTTGCGCTCGACGAGGACCTCGAGATCCTCCCGGTGCTGAACAAGATGGATCTCGACTCGGCGCGTCCGGACGACGCAAGGGCTGAGATCGAGGACATCATCGGGCTGGACGCGTCCGAGGCCCCGGAGATCTCTGCCAAAACCGGAATGGGAATCGACGAGATGCTTGAGAAGCTCGTCGAGACTATACCTGCTCCGCAGGGCGATCCTGACGGCCGTCTCAAGGCACTCATATTCGACTCGTATTACGACAGCTACAAGGGCGTAGTCATATACACGAGAATATTCGACGGCCGTGTCAAAAAAGGCGACACCATCCGCATGATGAATACAGGCAAGAACTACGAAGTCACCGAAGTAGGATACTGCATACCGGGAACTGTGCCTGCAGATGAACTGAAGGCAGGCGAGGTAGGATACATCTGCGGCAGCATCAAGCAGGTAGCCGATGCGCGCGTCGGTGATACCATCACACTTGCATCAGCTCCGACGGATGCACCGCTGAAGGGATACAAGAAGGCGCAGTCAATGGTATACTGCGGCATCTTCCCGGCAGAAGGCGAGAAGTATGAGAACGTCAAGGACGCACTCGAGAAGCTGCAGGTCAATGACGCAGCATTCAACTTCGAGCCTGAGAACTCCGCAGCTCTCGGCTACGGATTCCGCTGCGGCTTCCTCGGACTTCTGCATATGGACGTCATCACGGAGAGACTCGCGCGTGAGTTCGACCTCGATGTAATCACGACTTTGCCTTCAGTAGTATATAAGGTAGTCATGAAGGACGGCACCGTTCTCGACATCCAGAATCCGTCCAACCTGCCGAACCCTGTAGACATAGCTCACATTGAGGAGCCTATCGTCAAGGCCGACATCATGACGCCTAACGAGTTCGTAGGCAGCATCATGTCACTGTGCCAGAACAGGCGCGGCAATATGATCCACATGGAGTACCTGACCAAGACAAGAGTTCAGCTCCACTATGAGATGCCGCTGAACGAAGTCATCTATGACTTCTTCGATGCGCTCAAGTCGAGGACAAGAGGATATGCTTCTCTTGACTACGAATTTCTGAGATACCAGCCGGCTAAGCTGGTCAAGCTGGACATCCTCCTGAACCGCGAGCTCATCGATGCTCTCAGCACTATCGTGCCTGAAGAGGAAGCTATGGCCAAGGGCCGCGGCATATGCGAGAAGCTCAAGGATATCATCCCGCGCCACCAGTTCGAAGTTCCTATCCAGGCAGCCATCGGACAGAAGATAATCGCGCGTGAGACAGTCAGAGCTTACCGCAAGGACGTACTGGCAAAATGCTACGGCGGAGACGTTTCGCGTAAGAAGAAGCTGCTTGAGAAGCAGAAAGCAGGTAAGAAGAGGATGCGCCAGTTCGGTACAGTAACAGTGCCGCAGGAGGCATTCACTGAAGTCCTCAAGCTTGATGACGGAAGATAGCTGCCGGTCCGGAAACGTGCAGCTGACGATATAAGACAGATGAACAGAAGCAGGTTCAGAATCGGCCTTAATATAGTCATAGCCCTCGCCTCGATCGGCGCATGGCTTGTGATGGTGTTCTCAAACGGCGGAATGCTGACCGATACAGGGCTTGCAAGTCTCAAGTATTTTACAGTGCTCTCGAACATATTCGAGGGCACTGCCTGCATTATATGGATCGCGGCAGGCAGGGAATCATCCCGCGCAGCCGAGAAGATCAAGTACATGGCGACTGTTTCCGTGGCCCTGACCTTTATGACGGTCATGGTGTTCCTCGGACCGCTCTACGGATATCCGGAGATGCTCGCAGGTGTGAATTTCTATCTTCATCTCCTGGTACCTGTGCTGGCCCTTGCGGAGTGCATCTTCCTCTCCAGGACGATATACACGCGCCGGGACAACAGACTTGCGGTAGTTCCGATGCTGATATACGGTACGCTGTATCTTGCAAACAATCTCATCAACGGCACCGGTCAGTGGCCGGATACCAACGACTGGTACGGATTTCTTAACTGGGGCCTGCCTATGGGACTCGTTATATTCGCCGGGCTGTGCCTCATCACATGGCTTGCCGGCGCACTTATCCGGGTGGTCAACAATTACTTCGACAGAAAGGCCTATGGCAGCATAGGCGATGACTGATATGGACAGAAAAACAGGCTTATACATACATTTTCCATTCTGCGTGAAAAAGTGCAATTACTGCGCTTTTCTTTCTTTTAATGCGGATGAAAGCGTTCGCAGGGACTATGCGAATGCCCTCATGCACGAAATAGAGCTGGCCGGCAGGGAGTTCAGCGGTCAGATCAGCACAATCTACTTCGGAGGCGGGACACCTTCAATAATGGATGTCTCCCTCATGTCACTCATCATGAAAGCGATAAAGCGGAATTTTGACGTACTGCCTGATGCGGAGATAACCATCGAGGCCAATCCGGGCACTCTCGGCATCAAGGACAGGGTGGTCCGGGCAAAACTGATCGCGTACAGGTCGATGGGGATAAACAGGCTGTCGATGGGAGTGCAGTCGATGGACAATGTGAGACTCCACATGCTCGGCAGGATCCATACGGCGGAGAATGTCGTAAGGGATGTGACCATTGCAAGGGAGCTCGGATTCGACAACATCAACCTTGACCTTATCTTTTCGGTCCCGGGTGAATCGACTGAGGATGCGCTTGAGGATGCGGAGAAGATAATAGCCCTCAGGCCTGAACACATATCCTGCTACAGTCTCCAGCTCGAGGAAGGCACGCCGTTCTACGAGATGGCAGAGCAGGGCAGAATAAGCGAGGTACCTGACGAGGAGGACAGAGAGACATACCACCGCATCATTGAACTCCTTCGCGAGTCGGGATATGAGCACTATGAGATAAGCAATTTTGCACGCATGGAAGGCATGGGCAGAGCGCCGGGATTCGTATCAGAGACTGATGCGCCGGCATGGAGTGCGGAAGGCATGGCCGGCGGAAATGACTGCAGCCCGTACCGTTCGCAGCACAACTCTCTGTACTGGAGCCTGGATAACTATATAGGTCTCGGACTCGGAGCGAGCGGATTCATGGACGGCATCAGATACCGCAACACTGATGACCTGGAGGAATATCTCAGGACCCTTGCAGATGATCAGCTGCCGGTCATGGAGGAGATGATCAATTCAGCCTTCGACAACATAAGTGAGGCGGTTTTCACAGGACTCAGGCGAAGGGAAGGCATAACCTTTGAAGAGGCCGGGGCTGCATATTTCCTGAATTCTGAGAATAGTGGTGAAGAAGCGGATGTCACTGACAGGGACACAGACCTTGCGGCGGATGAGCTCTTCCGGAAAGTGTTCAGCGAATCCCGGGAAGAGGCAGAAGAGTACGCGGCGAAGGGGCTGCTTGTCATCGATGAGCAGGGCCTCAGACTCACTGAGCAGGGCGTCGACATCAGCAACGGCATAATGTCGCTGTTCGTATAGCTGGCGGACACATGGACATGCCTCAATATGACGCAGTTACGGAAAGGGTGCAAAGGCACCCTTTTTTTAGTACAATTAGAACAGTAATGAAATGATCTGCCATATCCATCCGGACCCGGCAGACGGCAGACGAAAAGGGAGAATCATATGAAGCAGTACATAATGGCGCTCGACCAGGGCACTACAAGTTCAAGAACTATCATATATGACAAGAGCGGTGAGATCATCAGCGTTGTTCAGCGCGAGTTTACCCAGATATTCCCCCGCGAAGGGTGGGTAGAACATGATCCGATGGAGATATGGGCTTCGCAGATGGGAACTGCACAGGAGGCACTTCTCAAGGCAGGTCTTACATATAAGAACATTGCGGGAATAGGAATCACCAACCAGAGAGAGACCACTGTAGTGTGGGATAAGGAGACCGGTGAGCCTGTCTACAACGCCATCGTATGGCAGTGCAGAAGGACGGCTGACTATGCCGCAAAACTCAAGCCGCATGAAGACATGATCCGCGCCAGGACAGGACTGCTTGCCGATCCGTATTTCAGCGGCACCAAGCTGGCATGGATCCTCGACAATGTCCCGGGCGTCAGAGAGAGGGCAAAACGCGGAGAGCTTCTTTTTGGCACGATCGAGAGCTGGCTCATATGGAAGATGACAGGCGGCAAAGTCCACGTTTCGGATTACTCGAACGCATGCAGGACGATGCTCTTCGATATAAACACACTGAAGTGGGACGAGGAGCTCTGTGATCTGCTCGGAATACCTATGTGCATGCTGCCTGAGCCTGTGGAATGCTCGGCCCATTACGGAGAGACGATAGGTGAGCTCTTTGGAGGACCTATCCCTATAACCGGATCAGCAGGCGACCAGCAGGCTGCTCTCTTCGGCGAGACATGCTTCAATGAAGGCGATGTCAAGAGCACATACGGAACGGGCAAT
>CAMIWY010000087.1 GCA_946402595.1 uncultured Clostridia bacterium | reverse complement strand
GCGAGCAGATCACAGACAAGAAGTTCGCTGTAACACTCGACTGCTTCAAGGACGGAGAACTCGTACTTCAGAAGGGCAAGAAGAAATTCAAGAAGATCGTCCTCGCATAACCCGGACCGGTCTTACGGATACAATCCGGAGACGGACCGATTATAAAGCAAAACAGCGGCAGTAATGCCGCTGTTTTGCTTTGTGTAGATCTCGGTGGTCGCCGTATCATTAAAAAAACAGAAGTGCATTGGTTAACGTTCTGAAAGTGCGTTTTCAATTATGAGCTCAGCTGAGCCTCTCTTGAGCTGACATATTCTCTGCATGTCATCGACGTAGGCTTCGTCCATGCCGTGCTGCATCCAGTCTATGATCAGGCCGAAGGTCGCGCACTTGTGATAGCGGATGAACAGTTCCTTGTCACTGTCTGAGAGAGGTGCATCCGCGAATACGGTATCAGCATATTTCCTGATCACATGCTCGCATATACGCCACAGGGATGAGATGTTGGAGTGGCTGCCGGAATTGAATATGTGCATCATGACCCTCTTGTTGGAACGGGCGAATTCCATCGCAGCAGTAATACATTCATCTATGGAATTCAGATGCGGATATTCAAGCACGAATTCATCTGCCTTCTGCGACAGAAGGCCCTCCAGCAGAGCCGGGATGTCCTGATAATGATAGTAGAACGTGTTGCGGTTGATGCCGCAGTTCTCAGTAATATCCCTGACAGTGATCTTATCCAGAGGCTTTTTCGCGAGGATCTCAAGAAAAGCCTGGTTTATCGCCTTTTTCGTCAGTTCGGAAGCTGCCATTTCAGCACTCCTTTCTGCTCAGCATGAGCATGCTTCAGCGGGTGCAGGCTTGCGCCTGAAAGATGCCCGGGGCACCTTGATTACAATGACCAACGGTCAGATTATAATAGCAAATCTGTTTTCATTTGTAAAGAAAGCGGCGCATATGACGTAAGCTGGTGACAAAAGAAAAAGACGTAATTCCGATCTGGGGTGAAATTACGTCAGTTTACCGGATTCAGTATGACATCATACGATCGCGTCGTTGACGAGGAGCCTTATCGTCCTGTTCAGGTGCGGCTTGAATTCATCAAGCGGCATTGGCTCGCTGTACAGAATGACATCGTAGCATGTTGAACTTACAAGCTCGAGCAGCGTAAATATGAGAAGGCGCGGTTCGCGGATCTTCACATTGTCAGCCTCGAGCATTTTGCCCACATATGCGACGAAATCTATTACCGGAGCATTGTCCTCGTCTGAGTGATACTGAACTGTGTGATGGCTGCCTGCAAACAGTCCCCAGGACAGGTGCTTGGACATGAACTTAAGGAAATTGAGGTCCTTTGAAACATAGTCGACGAGATAGTCGATGATGAATATGAATTTATCAGCCGTGTCCATTGTGGCGCTGCCGTCTGAAAGCTCCCGGTCCATGGCTTCGCAGGCATCCTGAAGGAGCTGGCTTGATTTGGCGCGGACGAGAGCATCCCGTATCTCAACTTTGTCGTTGAAGTACAGATAGAAAGTGCCTTTGGCTACGCCAGCCTTGTGAGCGATGTCCCTTATTGTCGTCTTGGTGAAGCCAATAGTGGTAAACAGTTCATAAGCGCTGTCAAGCAGTGCTTTCTGTTTCTGCAGCTTGTTCTGTAATACTTTGCTCATACGGGAGTCCTCCTTTCCACTTAATTCCCCTTAATAAAAAGGTTAACACCAGAGGTCTTATCCGTCAAGCGCATACGGTATGTGAAAGAAGCATAACTCAGGCAATACGGGGTGAAAAAGAGGCAACAGAAATGCACGTCTGTGGTATCATATCAGTATGGAATACAGAGAATTAAGGATACAGACAGAAAAGAAAGACCTGGAGATGCTGGAAGCCGAGCTGATCGGAAACGGGTTCACATCGATGATGATCGATGACCCGGATGACGTCAGAGACATACTCGAGCACCCGGATACTTACAGGTACGATTACATTAATGACTCCCTGAAAGAGGACCTTATGCGCAAGCCGGTGGTGACTCTGTACTTTGCAGATGATGAAGAGGGCCTTGCGGATATGAAGAGGGCTGAAGCTCTGCTTGACAGGATCTCGGCTTCAGATGATCCTGTCGGGAAGAGCGATGCGGGCAAAACGTCCGGCGGACTCAGCGTCATCTATCTTGAGGCGGCAGCAGGTGATGACAGTGAGTGGCTGTACAAGTGGCAGGAGTTCTTCAGGCCGACGAGGGTCGGTGAGAGGATCGTAGTCAGACCGAGCTGGGAGGCTTATGACCCAAAGCCAGAAGACCTCGTCATAGAGATGGATCCGGGCATGGCGTTCGGAAGCGGGCTGCATGAGACGACCTCGATGTGCATCAGGGCGCTTGAGAAGATACTGGCGGACCGCGAGGGCATGGCTGCTGCAGAAGCAGCGGAAGACGGCGGTGCCGGTACAAAGATACTCGATGTCGGAACGGGCACAGGGATACTCGCGATTGCCGGAGTTCTGCTCGGTGCGGACGAGGCGCTGGGGATCGATATAGACCTGGATGCGGTCAGGGTGGCCAATGAGAACATCGAAAAGAACGATCTCGCGGATAAAATCACTGCACAGTACGGAGACCTGACTGAGGGTGTCGACTACAGGGCGGACATCGTGGTCGCCAACCTTATGGCGGATCTTGTGATGCGGCTTTCGCCGGCAGCGGCGGGACACCTTGAGAGCGGCGGCTGGTATGTCACCTCGGGCATACTGGATATAAAGGAAGAAATTGTGAGCAGGGCGATACGCGAAGCGGGTTTTGCCATTGAAGAAGTGCTGCACGACGGAGAATGGTGTGCAGTAATAGCAAGGAAAATGTAGAAATTGCGGAGGGTGTTATGGTCAAGGAAGTTTATTTAGACAAAATGCTGGAAGATGCTACTGAGAATTTCACGACGGGATTCATGTGCTCGGAGTCGGTGCTTGAAGTACTGAACAGGCACTACGAGCTCGGTATCGGCGAGGAAGCCATCGCTCTGTCGACAGGGTTCCCGTACGGATTCGGAAACGGGGGCAACGTATGCGGCGCAGTTGCAGGCGCTACCATGTGCCTGGGCAAAGTGTTCGGAAGAACGGTCAAGGGCGACCCGGCATTCAAAAAGTGCATCGATGTTGTAAGAGAACTCAATGATGACGTGGCGAAGGTGTATAAGACGAGCATCTGTCCTGAACTCATCAGGGACTATGACTTCTACGAGCCTGACCGCAAGACATTCTGCACCGGAATACTGCACGAATGCATCAGATCTTTTGCGAAGATCATGGAGCGCGAGTGCGGAGTAGATGTAAAGTAACAGTTCAATACTCAATTGACTCAGGCGATTACAGATTGTAAAATTTAGATGTATAGGGCTCTGCGGCAAAGACAGGGTCCATGTGTAAAAGGGAACCGTAAAGGAGGGAATTCCTATGGATATGAATACTATGCTTCAGTTGCTGCTCAGCAGCGATGCACTCGGACAGGTAAGCAGGCAGGCAGGCGTCAGTGAGAACGACGCAGCAGAGGTACTTAAGGATGTACTCCCTGTTCTTCTTAAGGGAATGCAGGGACAGGCGTCCAACGAGTCAACACAGCAGGGATTCCTGCAGGCGCTCGCTGATCACAGCAAGCAGGATACAAGCAATGTCAGCAAGTTCCTCGGCAATGTAGATACAGAGGACGGCGGCAAGATCGTAAAGCACCTGCTCGGAGCTGAGGAAGAGGCTGTAGCTGCCAGGGCTAAGAAGAAGAGCGGGATCGATGCCAAGAAGATCATCAAGATCATGGCTATCGTAGCACCTCTGCTGATGTCCCAGATGGGTAAGTCTGCCAAGGAGTCAAAGAAGACAGAGGCAGGCAGCATCGGAGCAGCTGATGTACTCGACATCGTAGGCGGACTCACAGACGGACTCGACATGAAGGACGTCCTCAAGATCGCAAAGATGTTCGCTAAGTAATAGCAGCAGGACCGGAAAACAGTATGCAGCGGCATGGCCTGTTCCGCTGTGTGGAAAAGGCATAAGGATCCGCCAGGTGATGCCTGGCGGATTTGGTCTATAAGGAGATATTGAGATGGAGAACTTCAGCTGGGAATGCAGCACGCGTGTAAGATTCGGACAGGGCTGCGTCAGAGAGTATCTTGCGGAGATGGTCAGGACTTTTGCTCCGGGCGGTCAGAATATCATGCTCGGGTATGGCGGCGGATCCGTTAAGAAGAACGGCGCTTATGATGACATAATGGCTGTGCTGGGCGAAATGGGATACAGCCTTGCGGATAACGGCGATGCACCTGCGGCCGGGAAGGATGCAGGCGGCTGTGAGCCGTGCAGCTATAAAATAGTAGAATTCACCGGTATCATGTCGAACCCGACTCTTGCCAAAATGCTTGAGGGAGCAGAGCTGGCAAGGCGCAGCAACATCGGGCTCATCATAGGAGCAGGCGGCGGTTCTGTCATGGACTGCTGCAAAGCGGTATCCGTACAGGCCGGATATGACGGTGATGCGTGGGAGGATTTCTGGATGCAGGGCAAACCAATGACTCACAGGGTAGTGCCTTGCGGCGTAGTTGTTACCATGCCTGCTACGGGCAGCGAGGTTGACGGCTGCGCGGTCCTTACCAACGAAGAGACCAGGATAAAATGCGACAGGGACTATCCTGAGGTGAATCCGGCTTTTGCACTGATGGATCCGGCATATACGCTGACCATGCCTGTAAGGCAGATGAAAGCGGGCACCTTCGATATCCTCTCGCATATAATGGAGACGTATTTCAGTTATCCGCTCGAACCGAATCCTGCCGACGATATCTCAGAAGCCCTGATGAAGGGGCTTATCAGGGATTTCCGTGCGGCTCTTGCCGATCCACAGGACCTGCAGGCGAGAAGCAATATCATGTGGACGGCATCGCTTGCGGAGAACAGGATCATCAAGACTGGAAAAAGCAAGGACTTCCAGGCGCATAACATGGAGCACCAGCTCTCTGCGTACACGAACTGCAATCACGGCGAAGGACTTGCCGTTTTGCACCCTGTATATTACCGCCATGTATATAAGTCGGGGCTCGCGAAGTTCGTGAGTTTTGCCCGCAACGTATGGGGACTGACAGAGAAGGATGCAGAGGAATTCAGAGTATCCTGCGGAGGCGGTATGAGCGGTGATGAGGCTCTTGCGCTTGCAGGAATCGATGCTCTGGCGGCATTCATTAAGGAGGCAGGGCTTCCGGCCACTCTGCGCGAACTCGGATTCGGAGAGGATGAGAGAAAGCTCCTCCCTGAGATCGCTGAGTCGTGCTTCATATCCGGAGGCGCTTTCAGGCAGATGACTGCTGCAGAGATTCTTGAGATATATAATGAATGTTGGTAGAATAACCTGTGGAAAATACTGAAGGGACATGCGGGGCTTCGCAGTGAGTATGCCCGCAGAGCAAGGGGAACAAATGGCAAAGAACATGAACCAGGACCGCCGTGATGCGATGCACTGGGCGGAAGAATGGAGAATCAAACAGAGAAATAAGAGGATTTTACTCATTGTCCTTGCGATACTTGCGATCGCACTTCTCGCGTTCATCATAAACTATGTTTCGATCATGGTTTCGAGAACGACTTATGCATCTGAGGAGGAGATGAGGTCTGCTCTGCAGGGAAGGTTTGTGACTGACTATGCAGAGGATATCGTTATCGATGGTGACACCCTGACTCTGACCTACTACAACCGGAGCCATTATGATCTCGAGTATCTCGAGAAGTATGGATACAGTGATTTTGATGACTCTATGTACGACGACGAGATCGTGAAGTGGGACTACAGAAGAGGAGAGATCAAATTCAAGTGGATGGACTCGATCACCGTTGATAAGGAAGGCAACCTCGTCTATTACCACCAGCAGTACAAAAGGACCAATGAGCCGAGGCCGACACCTCTCGATCCATCGATTCTGAGCCAGTATAAGAAGGCCTATGAGGACTCTCTGGATGGGCAGGAAGAAGAGACTGAGGACGGCAGCGATACTGCTGCAAGCGGAACTGAGATGACAGATGAAGAGCAGGAAGCACAGGATGCAGTTCAGGAGAGCCAGGATGAGACTCAGGAGGCTGCAGAAGAGGCAGGCGTAGAACCGCTGCATGAAGCGGGGGACGACGTATAAGTATCAACTGATACAGGAAACGCCGTGATTACTGATTTCTGTAGAATAACAAGACCCCATGCTCAGAGATGAGCATGGGGTCTTCATTATGTGTAAGTTTAACTGCTTATAATCTTGCTGCCTCCATGATCGCTTCTGCGAAGGATGGATGCGGATGGATGATGTTGGCAACTTCCT
>CAMIWY010000086.1 GCA_946402595.1 uncultured Clostridia bacterium | reverse complement strand
CACTGGCAATAACCATTACTTTTGCCTGCCTCAAGACAGCACTCGGACTGGTAACGAGCTGCTCAGAGATGTTCGTCAGGATGTTCCCGGGCACTCTCAGCTACAGAGGCTGGGCGATAGCCTTCACGGCATTCTCGTTCGTAGTATCTAATGTCGGGCTGACAGCCATCATCAACTACGCAGTACCGTTCCTGATGCTGCTGTATCCGCTGGTCATCACGCTCGTGGTCATGGCGCTGGCAGAGAGGACCTTCGGCGGCAGCAGGCATGTATACCGCTGGGTAACAGCAGGGGCCTTCATAGCAGCCATATTCGATTTTGCGAAGACACTGCCTGAAGGAATCCAGACAGCACTGAACATTCCGGCAATGACAGAGCTGGCGGGCAAAATATTCCCGTTCTTTGACATAGGTCTCGGATGGGTCGTGCCGTCACTTATAGGGCTGGTCATAGGGCTGATTATTTACAAGATCAAAGGCACAGAACGAGAAGTATAACAATATAATTAATATATATAGAGTGAGATTTACATATTCCGTAATGGTGATCTCGCAGAAGAGCGGGCAACCCACAAGGATTCAAAAATGTTGCGTAAAGCTCTTCGAGAATTATCACCTGAAGGAATATGTAAATCTCACTCCTGAAAACAATTGGGAGGAGATTCACATGTCGATAGAGATCGCAAGAGCGTATCTTAAGGAAAAGGGCTACGAAGACAGGATCCGCGAATTCGATGTTTCAAGCGCCACGGTCGAGCTGGCTGCAAAGGCAGTAGGCACCGAGCCTGCAAGGATATGCAAGACACTGAGCTTCAAGCTGAAGGACGGTACAGGCATCCTGATCCAGGCTGCGGGCGATGCGAGAATAGACAATAAGAAATACAAGGCATTCTTCGGAGAGAAGGCCAAAATGCTTTCACCTGAGGAGGTGCCTGAGTATACCAATCACGAGATCGGCGGAGTATGCGCTTTCGGAGTCACAAGAGATGACGTGCGCATCTACTGCGATGAGACGATGAAGAGGTTCGAGTCGGTTTTCCCTGCATGCGGATCATCCAATTCGGCAGCAGAGTTCACACCTGACGAGCTGTTCGAGGTATCGGGTGCTCTCGAGTGGATCGATGTAGTGAAACTGCCTGAGGAATAGCACAGTTCCTTGTAAAACAAAGGGGTTAATGATAGAATCTATCAGTTGCGTTTACGGATAGATTCTCGGGAGATGCTAATGGAGAAGGAATATAAGAAAGTACTGGAAAAGTATGCAGATGCAGATCTGTATGCGATGAGTGAAGAGGAATACGCTGAACTTAAAGAAGCAGAGATGGCTGACATGCAGAGCTATGTCAACGCTATCACTGACAGTAACGTACCTGAGGTAATGTACAGGATCGGAAGAGCCGTACCTGACCTCAAGTACCTCCTTGAATCAAGTGCGGATATCTGGGGCGGCAAGGTGCTCTATCACCAGATCATGCCGGGCGACAAGGAGTTTACTGAATTCACATATAATGATGTAAGAAGAGACGTCAGAGGCCTCGGGACATCGCTGATGAAGCTCGGACTCAGAGGCGCACACATAGGTATCATCGGAGCGAACTGCTACGAATGGGCCGAATCGTATTTTGCCGTAACAGGCGGCACCGGAGTCGTAGTTCCGCTCGACAAGGAGCTGTCTCCTGCAGAGCTTGAGAACCTGATCGACATGGGTGACATCGATGCTGTCATCTGCTGCCAGGACAAGTACTACGACATCTTCAGAAAGATCAAAGAGTCCGGTAAGACAAGGCTCAGAATGGTCATCGGAGTGGGCAAAGAGGCTCATGAGGATGAGAAGAACGGACTGTATTCATGGAACGTTCTCAGAGCTGAGGGTATCGCCGCAGTCGAAGCCGGCGACAGGACTTTCCTCGATGCAAGAGTAAGAGCATCGGACATGGTGTCCATCATCTTCACGTCGGGAACTACAGGAGTCAGCAAGGGCGTTATGCTTTCGCACCGCAACCTCTGCACTGACATACTCATTGCACAGACTTATCTGGAGGTATGCCCTGAAGACATCTTCTTCAGTGTGCTGCCTATCCATCATACATACGAGTGCACATGCACGATGCTCGAAGGAATGTTCATGGGAGCATCCATGGCATTCTGCAGAGGACTCAAGTACATCACCAAGGACATGCAGGCGGTCCATCCGACATTCCTGCTCGCAGTCCCGCTGATCTACGAGAAGTTCTACAACACGATACAGAAGACGCTGAAGAAGCAGGGCCAGGACAAGCTGGTCAATACGCTCTTCGCGATCAACAATTATACAAGCAAAATCGGCATCAACGTTGCGAAGCCTATCGCTAAGAAGATAATGGCGCAGTTCGGCGGAAACATCGATATGTTCATCGCCGGCGGCGCGAGAGTCGATCCTAAGGTCCTCGCTTTCTTCCGCAGCATGGGCATCCCGTGTCTCCAGGGCTACGGCCTGACAGAGACCTCGCCGATGGTCGCTCTCAATCCGGACCAGTGGAAATACATGCGCAATGACAGTGCAGGCAAGCTGTTCCAGTTCACTGAGTGCAAGATCATCGACAAGGATGAGGACGGCAACGGCGAGATCTGCTTCAGAGGGCCTATGGTCATGATGGGCTACTACAAGAATCAGGAAGCTACAGATGCCAGCATGGAGAACGGATGGTTCCACACAGGAGACATCGGACATCTCGATGCGGACAACTACGTATATATAACAGGCCGCAAGAAGAACGTCATCATCGCAGCCAACGGCAAGAACGTTTTCCCTGAAGAGCTCGAGGAGAAGATCGCACGCAGTCCTTACATCGAGGAATGCATGGTATGGGCTGATGAGACCAATGAAGACAGGATGCTCCGCGGCATCTATGTCACCCTGAGACCTGACAGGGAGAATGTCAGAGATGCACTTGGCGACAATGCGGATGACGACAGCGCAGTACTGGCGCTTGTCAGCAGCGAGATAGACAAGCTCAACGCACAGTGGCCTGACTGGAAGAGAGTGAAGCACATCGTTCTCAGGAAGGGCGAGTTCAACAAGACGACCGGAATGAAGATCAGAAGATTCGTCGAAGAGAACAAGCTGGCCGACTAGAAGAGCAGAAACGCTTTTCGACAGGAAGAGGCGGCAGCCCGGACAGTGAAGGGGGTATATATAATGAAGAAAAGGCCTTCGCTAATAATCGACCACGAAAAGATCCGCTCCAACATGAAGACTGTAGTCGGATGGTGCACTGATGCCGGCATAGATGTTGCCGGAGTAATCAAGGGCACAGGCGGACTCGCTTCTGTCGCCATCGACTATGAGGCATGCGGGGCAAAATGGATCGCCTCATCAAGACTTGAACAGCTGGCAAGAGCCAAGGCTGCCGGAGTCAAACTGCCGATGCTAATGATCAGAGTACCGATGCTGTCTGAGCTGGAGGAAATGGTCGCGATATGTGAATACAGCCTGCAGAGCGAGTTCACCACGCTGAAGGCAGCGGATGAAGCAGCGATAAAGAATGGCAAGATCCACAACGTCATCCTTATGGCGGATCTGGGCGACCTGAGAGAGGGCTTCTTCGACCTCGAAGAGCTCGTCGATGTGGCAAAATACACGGAGGAGACTCTGACAGGACTTCACCTCGCAGGCATCGGGACCAACCTCGGATGCTACGGGTCGGTAAAGCCTACAGCAGACAAGATGCAGCAGCTCGCGGATTATGCAGAGGCTGTTGAGCAGGCTATCGGAAGGCCGCTCGAGATAATTTCCGGCGGAGCTACGTCAAGCCTCATGCCTGTATTCGACAGGGAGATGCCGCGCAAGATCAACATGCTGAGGATAGGAGCGCTCCCGTTCTGCGGAGCACTTGAAGATCTCAGGAGATGCTACGGAAGGACAGAGGCTGATGTTCTCTATGACGATGCTTTCATCCTTGAGGCAGAGGTGATAGAAGTAAGGACCAAGCCGACACATCCTATCGGAGAACTCGGGGTCAACGCCTTCGGCAAGACACCTAAGTATAAGGACAGAGGCAACCGCAGGAGAGCACTCCTCGCGATAGGAGGAGCAGACTTCGGTGACTACGGAGACATTTTGCCTCAGCTCGAAGGATCGTTCGTCCTCGGATGCTCGGGAGACCACACCATCCTGGACATCGAAGACTGCGAAGAGATGGTAAGGGTGGGCGACGTGATACAGTTCAAGCTCCACTACTCGGCAATGCTCAACCTCTCATCGAGCGAGAATGTGACCAAGTATGAATCAGGCGAGATAGGATGCCTTCTATAGTCGTAAGAAGGGGCCCATCTGTCAGAATGACTGATGGGAAGATGGTCTTACGACAGCAGCCAATAATCAGCAGATTGCTGTTTTACATAACAAATAATAAACATAACTAATACACGCAATATCATTTTGCACTGAAAGGAAAAGAAATGGCACCGAACAATACCCATGAAATGACAAGAGAAGGTTATGATAACCTTAATGCCGAACTCGAACATCTTATTACCGTAGTACGTAAGGAGAACGCTCTCAGGCTCAAGGAAGCCATCGCACTCGGAGATATCAGCGAGAACGCTGAATACGATGCTGCCAAGGATGCTCAGGCTGAGACAGAAGAGAGGATCACTGAGATCGAGGAGATCCTCCGTACCGCAGTCATCGTTGACGAGTCAGATGAGGGCGACGACACTGTCCAGACAGGACGTACAGTCACCATCAAGGAGCTGAACCTCGGCATCACTGCTACATATAAGATCGTTGGTACTACAGAGGCTGATCCTCTGAACGGCAAGCTCTCCAACGCTTCACTCGTAGGCGAGCACCTCATCGGAAGCAAGGCAGGCGATGTTGTAGAGTTTCAGGTACCGGACGGCATGGCTAAGTATGAGATTCTGGAGGTCAAGAGATAATGTCAGAAAACAATGCGAACCCGAACCCTCAGGCAGAAGAAAGAGAACTGACTGAAAAGGAAATAGGCGAACAGAGACAGATCAAGAGAAAGAAGCTGGAAGAGCTCCGCGAGATGGGAAGAGACCCGTTCCGCGAAGAGACTTTTGACGTTACTGCTCACTCCGCTGACATCAAGGAAGCATTTGATGCCATGGAGGACCAGGAAGTCAGAGTCGCAGGACGTATCATGGCTTTCCGCCGCATGGGCAAGGTAGCCTTCGTCGACATGCAGGACAAGCAGGGCCGTATCCAGATCTTCGTAGCAAGAGACAATATCGGACAGGAAGAATACAACGTATTCAAGACTTACGATGTAGGCGATATCATCGGTGTCAGCGGTGTCGTATTCAAGACCAAGACCGGCGAAATCAGCGTAAGGGCAATGGAGGTAAAGCTCCTCTGCAAGTCCCTGCAGGTACTGCCTAACAAGTGGCACGGCCTCAAGGACATGGATCTCAGATACCGTCAGAGATACGTTGACCTCATCATGAATGAGGACGTCAGAGATACATTCCGCAAGAGAGCCAAGATCATCAGCACCATGCGTAAAGTCCTCGAGGAGGAGTACGACCTGATGGAGGTCGAGACACCTGTACTCGGCAACATCGCAGGCGGCGCTGCTGCAAGACCTTTCTGGACACACCACAACACACTCGACATCGACATGACACTCAGGATCTCTCTTGAGCTCCACCTCAAGAGACTCATCGTCGGCGGACTTGACGGCGTATATGAGATCGGCAAGGTCTTCCGTAACGAGGGCATGGACAAGAACCACAGCCCTGAGTTCACATCGATGGAAGCGTACAAGGCATATGTCAACCTCGAGACCATGATGGATCTCATGGAGCAGGTAACATACAAGTGCGCTATGGCTGTAAACGGAACACCGATCGTCAAGTACGGCGACAAGGAATTCGATGTAACTCCTCCATGGAGAAAGATCGACATGACACAGGCTGTCATCGATGCTACAGGCATCCCGTTCGATAAGATCGACAGTGATGAAGAGGCGATCGAGGCTGCTAAGAAGTACGGAATGACTTTCGAGAACGAGGCTGACTGGTCAAGAGGAAAGATCATCGCTGAGATGTTCGAGGATTACTGCGAGGACATCCCTGGATTCCTCGACGGACCGTGCTTCGTATGCGGACATCCGCTCGAAGTATCCCCGCTGGCCAAGAAGGACCCTAAGGATCCTAGGATCACAAGAAGATTCGAGTCATACATCAACGGCTGGGAGATGTCCAACGCATTCTCCGAGCTGAATGACCCTATCGATCAGTATGAGAGATTCGCTGAGCAGCAGAGACAGCTCGACCTTGGTATCGACGATGAGGCTCATCCGATGGATACTGACTTCGTCAATGCTCTCGAAGTCGGAATGCCTCCTACAGGCGGAATCGGAATCGGCGTAGACAGACTCGTCATGCTGCTGA
>CAMIWY010000085.1 GCA_946402595.1 uncultured Clostridia bacterium | reverse complement strand
AAGAAGCGGATGTCAGCCCTGATGAGGTGTTCTTCATGCACCAGGCTGAGGTCAGCGTTGAAAGCGGAAGTACGTCGTTTGACGTAAGCTGCACCGCTGCCGATCCGGGAGAATTCGGCAGGTTCATAGACCTGCATGCGGGCAGCGAGCCTGTACAGTTCCCGGGAGACGGAGAAGTAGTCATTGTGAAGAAGATAAACCATGACTACGGCATAAATACCGGTGACACGATAAAGATAAGGGACGGCTTCAGGGAAGCGGAGTTTACTGTATCCGGCGTAAGCGACAATTATGTCTATGACTCTGTCTACATGAGCATGGATACGTATGAAAAAGCTTTCGGCAAAAAGGCGGAAATAAAGACTGCACTTGTACAGCTTAAGGGCGGACAGGCCGCAGCGGTATCCGGACAGGCGGATGATAAAGAGGTTATGTCCGATGAAGAGATCAGGGCGAAGTCAACCGAGGCAGCCAACTATGAGCACACTGCAGCTGTTTCGGTCACGATGGATGTAAAGGACAGCGTTGCCAAAATGATGGAGAGCCTGGATCTGGTCGTGTACGTGGTCATACTCTCCGCTGCGCTGCTTGCTTTCATCGTACTCTACAATCTTACCAACATAAACATTACTGAGAGGATCAGGGAGATCGCCACAATCAAGGTTCTGGGATTCAACCAGCTCGAAGTCTCCCAGTATGTCTTCCGCGAGAACCTGTTCCTGACGGCTATAGCGGCTGTAGTCGGGATACCGCTCGGGAAGTGGCTTCTCGCCTTTGTTATCGACAACATAGTGGTCAAAATGATATACTTCGAGCCGAGAGTCACCAACCTGAACATACTGACAGCGGTGGCACTGACATTCGCCTTTGCGGCATTTGTCAATCTGGCGATGCAGAGGAGACTCCGTAACGTATCCATGACAGAGTCTCTTAAGTCAGTTGAGTAGTAGTTCATACGGAAGCGCGCACAGACAGTCCCTGATGGGAGTAATCCGCAGGGAGCACCTGCAAAGAATGCTGTGCTTCCGAGGACGCGAGCAGCAGGGATCTGACTGCGCGCGCTTTATAAATGCTTATAAAATAACAACGGAGGAATAAAGGATATGAAGAAGTTTACTATCGAGATGGAAGACGGCGGCATCATGAAGGGCGAACTCTATGAAGATATCGCACCTAAGACTGTTGAGAATTTTGAGAAGCTCGCCAACAGCGGATTCTATGACGGCCTTATCTTCCACAGAGTCATTCCGGGATTCATGATCCAGGGCGGATGTCCTGAGGGAACAGGCATGGGCGGCCCGGGATACACTATTCCGGGAGAGTTCACAGCCAACGGATTCAAAAATGATCTGAAGCATGAGAGAGGCGTTCTCTCCATGGCAAGAGCGATGAACCCTAACTCAGGCGGATCACAGTTCTTCATCATGACAACAACATCTCCTCATCTGGACGGACAGTATGCTTCGTTCGGAAGAGTTACAGAGGGAATGGAGGTTGCAGATAAGATCGTAATGAGCAGGAGAAACAGAATGGACAAGCCTCTCGTAGATCAGAGAATGAAGAGCATCAGAGTAGAGGACTAGTTCCGTTCATCGTACGGTGGCTGCCGGGATCGAATAAATGCAAAAAAGTGTGTCTTCAACTGAAGCCTGTGAGGCGGCAGTGAGGACACACTTTTCAGTTACAGTTCATGAACGCTGTCAGAAGAGCTTTTTACGTCACGGATGATATCGATTACTTTGCCCTTGAAGATGACCGGAAGGAGATCGAGCTCTTCCTGCCTGTATACGATGGCGTTGCAGTGCCTGTTGAAGGGCTGCAGGATGACGGCATCCCCGTCTCTTACGAGCTTGCGGCATATGGTGCCGGTTCCGGGAGAGTATACTACGACGATGTCTTCGGAGGCTGGTTCGTTATCGGCTCTGATAATGACAACATCACCGGCTTCTATGTACGGTGACATGCCTGAATCCGTGATCATTACACCGTAGCACTTATCCGCATCGGGTGTGTTGTCCGGAAGGACCGCAAAATGCGTTACTATATCCGCGGGATCAGGGTCATGCGCAACTGAATCCGGGGATCTGTAAACAGGGATATATCTCAGCGCGGAGTCCCTTACCACATCAGGGGCATCAGACCAGCTGTCCGGTACGGGTTTGCTGCCGTAAATATCTGCAGCATCCTGGCTGATAAGATCCTTGAGAGAGATCTGCATATAGTCTGCAGCGATCTGGAGTGAGTCGTATCTTGGTCTGGTGCCCTTGCGCCACCGGGAAATCATTCCCTTGGACAGACCGGATTCTCTCTCAAACCGCGACTGCTTCATATTGTGCTGGTGACAATATTCATCGATTTTATCAAGAAAACTCACAATAATTACCTCCACAGAAGCAAAATGATGAAAATAATCAGCGTTTTTGTGTTGACGGACTCAGTTTTCACTGATAAAATCAATAAAGCGATGAAAATATTCATCGTTTTTGCAAAAACCGCCGAAAAATACTATTAGAATTGTTCTTAGCAGCTCAATTTTGACATATTTTAAGCGGTTTTTCAATTATTCTGATGAATTTGTGCAACTTTTCACCCAATGGTATAATCCGTTGACTTTTACAGGTGCACGAGTGTAAAATAGTTCAGCCGGCCGGAGAACAGAATAACCGGCCGACCAAGCAGTTCGGGTCCGATATCCTGCTTGTAAAATACTAAAACCAAAGGAGATTCTTAATATGCAATTCATTAAAAATGAGCTGGACGATTACCGCGTTCTTCTGCGCAACGTCCCGTCGCTCGTTGTCACTTTGTTCGTCGTGAGCGTTATCATGATGAACCTTCTCGCCAACAAGGAACTGCTTTCCGTCAAATACTTCGCACTCGACTGCGGATTTGCCCTCAGCTGGATAAGTTTTCTGTGTATGGATATGATATGCAAGCGTTTTGGCCCTAAGGCAGCGGCCAAGATCTCTATTCTTGCGCTTGTAATCAATCTGCTGGCGACTCTCATATTCAAGGTCATGTCCATGACACCGGGAATGTGGGGAGAATACTATTCGACAGGAATGACCGAGGTCAATGACGGTCTCAATGCTACCTTCGGCGGCAGCTGGTATGTAGTTCTCGGCAGCAGCACTGCGATGCTTGCAGCTGCGATCTGCAACTCCCTTATCAATCAGACTGTTGCAAAGCGCCTGAAATACGGCGGTTACAGGGCGTTCGCCATGAGATCCTTCATTTCCACCGGTATCGCACAGTTCGTGGATAATCTTGTTTTTGCGTTGATCGTTTCATATCACTTCTTCGGGTGGAGCGCTGCCCAGGTGCTGGTATGTTCCCTGACGGGAGCTGTGGCTGAACTGCTCTGCGAGGTAATATTCAGCCCGGTAGGCTACCGCGTAAGCCGCCAGTGGGAAGCTGAGCATGTCGGACAGCAGTATATTGACTATACTGAAAAAGCGGGACGTGTTGCAGTTGCGGCAAATTAAGGAGCGGGAAATGAGAGTTCTGATAACCGGAGCTTCCGGAGGAATAGGAAGAGCGACCGCTGAATACTTCCTGAAGAAGGGTCATGAGGTACACGGGCTGGACATCGCGGAAGCCGATGAAGGTCTGCTCAGATACTCTGATAGTGCAGAGTGCTGCGGCACCTATCATCATCACACAGCAGATATAACCGATACAGCTTCGATACGAAATGGTCTGCCTGAAGGCTTCCTTCCTGAGGTGCTCATAAACTGCGCCGGGATACAGGAGGGCGAAAGGGACATAGATGTCAATCTCAAGGGCATGATCAATGTCACCGAGATGCTCGCTGTAAATAACGAAGAGATAAAGTCTGTTGTAAATATAGGATCGGCAAGCGGCCACACGGGATCTGAGTTCCCGGAGTATGCCGCAAGCAAGGGCGGCGTCATTTCGTATACCAAGAACGTTGCCCTGAGGATAGCGCCGCGCGCCATATGCAACAGCATAGATCCGGGCGGGGTGACGACCGAGCTCAACAGAGTCGTGATGGACGACCCTGTCCTGTGGAACAGGATCATGGAGCTGACTCCGCTTAAAAGATGGGCATCAGCCGAAGAGATCGCTGAATGGATATACTTCGTAGGCGTCACCAACAGGTTCATGACAGGCCAGAACCTCCTCATAGACGGGGGAGAAGCCGGCAGGGCGGAGTTCGTCTGGCCGGAGTAACTGTGCTGTCAGGCGGGATGCCGAGATTGACCGGCTGCATACGGATAAACTATAATAATGCTGAACTGTGATCTTCATGATCACAGTTTTTTGTTGATGTGAAGAACACAGCCGGAAGGGAAAACGGGTGATTTAAATGTATTCCGTGGAATTGGACAGCGGCTCATCCAGGAGCCTGTATGTACAGATATATGATTATCTGAAGAAGGAACTCGCAGACGGAAGGATCGCGCAGGGCGAGAGACTGCCTTCGATCCGCAATATGGCCAGAATGCTGGGCGTCAGCGTCACGACTGTCAGGATGGCATATGATCAGCTGATAGTGGAAGGATATCTTGAGAGCAGACCTCAGTCCGGCTTTTACGCCATCCAGGGCTCATGGGACGGCACGGCGCATGGCGGAGGAACAGACCGCACCTATGTGCATCCTGTCACGGTCACTCAGGCCGAGGAACATCAGAATGACATGATGTACGATCCGGAATCCTTCGATTTTGTCAAATGGAAAAAATGCATGGCCAGCGTCCTTAACGATACGCCGGAGCTGCTTCTGTCAGAGGGAGACCGTCAGGGGGAACCTGCGCTGAGAACTGAGATAGCATCATATCTGTATAAGTCAAGAGGGGTCGTCTGCGGCCCGGAGCAGGTAGTCATAAGCGCCGGTACTCAGCAGCTTGTGACACATATAGCCAGAATACTCAAGGTAATGGGAATCACCCTCGTATGCACGGAGGATCCGGGATATGAACCGGCGAGCAGGATATTCGGCGACAGGGGTTTTGCGATAAGCAGCGTTCCGGTCAGAAGCGACGGAATAGAGATAGAAAAGCTGCCGGCCAATATAAGATCGGCAGTATATGTCAGCCCGCAGAACCAGTTCCCGACCGGTGCGCTGATGCCGATAAGCCGGAGACACAGGCTCCTTGAGTGGGCGGACGACAACGACAGCATCATCATTGAAGACGACTATGACAGCGAGCTGAGGTATTTCGGGATGCCTGTCCCTGCCCTGCAGGGACTCGACGGCGGGAAGCGGGTCGTATACATCGGATCATTCACATCCACACTTTTCCCTGCTGTCAGGATCAGCTACATGGTGCTGCCTCACGACATGATATCCATATATGAAACGATGAAGATGGACTATGACCAGACCTGTTCCAAGACGGAGCAGCTCACTCTGGCCCTGTTCATGCAGAGGGGCTTCTACGGAGCCAATCTGAGGAAGATACGTAATCTGTATTCGCATAAGCTGCGTGAAGCCATGGACGCGATCGGAGAGTACGGAGGAAAGGATAGTTTTGCCTCGGCGGAAAACACCCGCTCGGGCATAAACATCATACTCAGGATAGATACAGGCGCTGAAGGCGGGGATGAGAAGGAGACTGCCGTCAGGCTCATAGATGATGCTGCAGGGCTCGGGATCAAGGTGAGGAGCATCCCGCAGCTGTCGCATGACGGTCTGATATACCTGATATTCTATTACAATCAGATACCTGCCGGTGAGATAAAGGCGTCAGTGCAGAAAATGCTGTCGGCTTTCAGGGAGACTGTGAGGGGAAACTGAAAATGAAGAGAACAACGCTTTGCTACATAGAGGACAGAGGAAAATGGCTGATGCTGTACAGAAACCGCAAGCCTGAGGACCCGAACGAGGGAAAGTGGCTCGGAATTGGCGGCAAGATAGAACCGGGCGAGACTCCGGATGAGTGCAACAGACGCGAGGTCATGGAGGAGACCGGGCTCAGGCTCGGATCGGCGCATTTCTGCGGTGTGATACATTTCCGTGCGGATGTCTATGAAGATGAGGATATGTATCTGTATTACTCAGACGACTTCGAACCTGCGGATCCTGATGCGGCGGAGCTGTACCGTGCGGAAGGCATCTGCACCCTTCCGGAATGCGATGAAGGTGAGCTGAGGTGGATAGACGCGTCTGAGATAATGGATCTTCCGATGTGGGAGGGAGACCGGGTGTTCCTGGGAAAACTCCTTGCCGGCGAGCGTGAGATATCCCTGACTCTGAGCTATACCGGAGAGAAGTGCACGGTAATCGGAAAGTAGAAAAAATAAATAGAAATCCTGACGTTTGAGTAAAGCTATCTAACGTCATATGTGGTATGATAGAAGAAGCCTGAGGGGCACATATAGTGCCTGCAGGCTTCTTGCCTTATTCTGAGATATAAGGCGGGAGATATACCGGAATCGGCCCGTAAGGATTTTGCATATATACCGGA
>CAMIWY010000084.1 GCA_946402595.1 uncultured Clostridia bacterium | reverse complement strand
TCGCTAAGGACGGAAAGATGATCCTTAACGGATGGATAAACGACGGAAGCAACACATATTACTATATCGATGGAGAAAGAGCTAAGGGTCTCACCAAGATAGGTGATGACTACTACTTCTTCAACAAGAGCAGCGGAAAGCTTTACAAAGATATGACGCTGTGGGTTGCTGACAATAAAGAGTACGGTTTCACAGGCGGAATGTACTATTTCGACGCTGAAGGTAAGATGGTCATTCCTGATGTGGAAAATGGACAGAAGAAGATAGTATCTGAGGGTGGAGATCTGTATCTGACCATTGACGGAAAGAGAATGACTGACGGTCTGTATGAGCTCGACGGTGAGTACTACTATGCTCAGAGCAATGGAAAACTTGCTGTAAACAAGGCTGTTTATGCAAGCAACAAGGACGAAGGTGTTATCAGGGCTCTTCAGGCAAAGAAGAATTACTGGCTGTACTTCGGCGAAGGCGGAAAGCTGCAGAAGACAGGATTTGTTGAAGGCGGAGGAAGCACTTATTACTACAATGACTGCTCCATCGCTCTCGGTCTCACTAAGATCGGCGACGATTACTACTTCTTCAACAAGAGCAGCGGAAAGCTGTACAAGGACAACAACCTGTGGGTCGGAGCCAACGACTACGGCATTGAAGGTGGCATGCACTACTTCGCTGCAGATGGCAAAATGGAACAATAAGCATCAGTAAAGAGATAAAAAGAAAGGAACAGTACAATGATCAAATATAAAAAGTACAGATGGCTGTCTTTTATACTCGCATTAATACTGGTTGTAAGTTCCAATGCTTCACTGGTTTTTGCAGCCGGAGAAACCGGTTCTGAGGCTGTACCTACGGATGATATCGTATCAGATCAATCCGGTGATAATGAAATTATCCCTGCTGCAGACGGACAGGAGTCTGCAGCAGGAGATGAATCCCTGAATGGACAGACAGAGATCGGTGATCAATCGGAGAATCAGCCTGAAGAACAGTTGTCAAACGAGGAAAATGAAGAAAAAATTCTCCCTGAAGAATCGACTGAAGTAGTTGAAGAGGTCCCGGAGGAAGAAACCGAAGAGACGATTGAATACGAGGGTATTAACAGCTACCAGTCATTTATGGAAGCTCTTACTGTTCTCGAAGACTATGCTGAAGAATATGCGAGCGAACATTCCGACGAGGATGCTACGGCTCTTGTTATCAACTACATCCGTACCGGAGTAGAGAAATATACTTCGAGCTCGTGGACAACTTTCTGCGGAGAAGAGAAGACCGCTTTTACAAATTATGTTGCTGAGCAGGATCTTCTGAATGATACAAGAGCAGGCAATCTTAAGAAACTGGGTGAGTTTTCACTTCCTAATGGAGATGAGGTTGAGTTTGCTCATATGTTTGGCTGCATGGATATGGCATATCATACTGGCAACCAGAACACAGCAGATCTTGGCAGCTGGGCAGGTGACCTGTGCGATCTCGTACAGCTTTCGCAGAATGGCGGTGTCAGCGGCACAGTTGAAGAGATGGCAGAAGAGATTCGTACCAACAACAGCAAGTATTTTCTGTACGATGATCCTAAAGCTCACTCATTTGGCCGGAAGGATCTGTATGGAGATATGGATTCTTATTATATCCTGAGAGAACTCAACGGAGGAAACACGATAAGCTCCGTGATGAAGCGTTACTATACGAAGACTCTCAACGATAAAGTCAGAGCGGCATATTTCCTCAAATACAGACTTGGCGGCGTTTCTGCCAGAGCAGATATCAGAAACAAAGTATTTGATATTTACACTGCTAATGAGGGTATAAAAACTCTTGAGGGTTCATATCTTCCTGGCGGGGTAAATGCTGATGTCCGCAAGGCATGCTGCTATGCATTTGCTGATTATCTGTATGAAACTGCTATAGATACGCTTGAAAACACATACTATAAGGTGTTTTCAACAACATCTTCAGTGCTGGCTCCGGGCGTTGTCAGAGAAGACAAGCTTGCAATAACTAAGGATGACAAACAGCTCGCATACTATGTGGCAACTGCCGACATCAACCGTAAGGATGTCAGTGTATACGCAAACTATAACAACAATGACGGCTCGAAGTGGCAGATGGCAAGAGTAACAGATCAGATGGCTGCTGCTCAGAAGAAACACTCAGATCCGGACAGTGAGAATTATATTCAGAATTACAACGCTGTTCTGGGAACCAATGCCGATTTCTATAATATGAGTACCGGAGCACCGTCAGGTGCACTGGTCATGGAAGGCAAGGAATATCACGGTTTAGGTAACGAGAATTTCTTCGCTATCCTCAAGAACGGCAAAGCAATCATTGGTGGAAAATCCGAATATGATGCTCATAAGAATGAGATTAGTGAAGCTGTAGGCGGAGGTGCCTACCTTGTAAGGAATGGAAAGATATCTGTTTCGGCAAACACAAACTATTACCTTGACAGAGCTTCGCGAACATGCGTAGGAATCACTTATGACGGCAAGGTCGTGCTGATGGTTCTTGATGGACGTCAGGAGCCGTATTCAGCAGGCGGAAGCGCTGTTGAAATAGCGCAGATAATGCTGGATGCAGGATGCGAAACTGCGATTAATCTTGATGGCGGAGGCTCAACTACTTTCGCAGGTAAGGCTGAAGGGTCAAGTGAAATTGCAGTTCTGAACAGACCTTCTGACGGATATGAACGATCAGTAAGTTCGTCACTCATGGTAGTGTCGACAGCGAAGCCATCGAATGTTTTCGACCATGCTTCTGTAACAGCTGATTATGACTATCTCACAGTCGGAACAGAACTTCAGATCAATGCAGCCGGAGTTACTGCCACAGGAGGCGCTATTGATCTGCCAGAAGGCTCAAAGTTTGCTGTTGCTGACAACAGCATAGGTACTATCTCAGAGGATGGAGTTTTCAAGGCTTCTGCTGTCGGAGATACACAGGTAAGACTGCTGTCCGCGGATGGAGATGTTCTGGGCAGTAAGACTGTTCACGTTGTTAAGCCAACAAATATCAGATTTACCAAGAAATCTATCAATGCTGTTTACGGAGAGCCGGAAAAGCTGCCTATAGAGGCAACATACAATGGCAATCTTGTTAAGATCAATAACGGGGATGTTACTTTTGGATTTGTAAAGATCTCGCTGCAGCCGATCGGAAATGTTGAAGGTGGATCTGTAAATACAACGAAAACCGAGCTGGTATTTGAGTATCCTGAAGCAGGAACTGTTAAAGACTTTGAGTTTACCGGAAACGCAGAGGGCGGACTCAGAACAGTCACTATGGGAGCTATTCTCACCGATAAGATCGATGAGTTCCAGTCTGTAATAATGAAGGAGTATCAGCGGGTATACGCAGACGCTGTTTCAAAGGGCTTCTCGCAGCAGGATGCTGCACTGCAGGCTCAGGAAGCGAGCGTCAATAAGGCGCTGTCTACAGCAGCAAAGCTTGATATCTACCTCTATAACGCAGATGAAGCAACATTCGATTTTAATAACGCAACAGGCGGCAATGAGCTGCTTGCCTGGGACCGTGAAGTATCGAATTCCAACTATAAGAAAGAATCCGAGACATATTACTGTCTCGATCCTGCGAAGTCTATGGAAGCTTCATACACATTCGCAGTAGATATGTCGAAGGTGCCTATCCCGGAGAAACTGACCGGACTTCTGTATATGCTTCCTGGTGGAGATCAGGAGGGGAGAACAGCCTGGGATTTCCTTCTCCAGTTAGCTGAGAGAATCAGTCCTCTGACGACGGTCACTGTTACAGTCAACATTCCTGAAGGATTTGATGTTAATACAGATAATCTGAAAATTGTAAATGAGTACTTCAATCTTACCTCTGTTGATGTAAAGGATGGAAAACTCGTTGTGGTCTGTAACTTCAAAGAACAGAGCGAACCAATCAATCCTGCAACCGCAAATCCTATTTGTGTTCTCAGCGGGATCAGGCTCATCCCTAACAAGGATGCTAAATGGAATGATGCAGACGAACTTAAAGTATCTGTAGACGGAGGTCTCGGATATGATATCTATGCTCATTTCCATATACTCAAGACACTTGCTCAGCAGGAGACGTATCAGATCAACTACGGACTTTATCCTTATGATAACAGTAAGAATATCAATGGAGACTATGGTGCTCATTTCTACAGCACCAACGATCCGGAGTTCTCATTCACTGATGAGTTCACTCTTTGCAATGTTTCTAAGGATGGCTGGGAGAGAAACGGAGACAACTGGTCATATTATGAAAATGGTGTTGCTCTCACCGGACCGCAGAAGCTCCCTAGCAATGTTGAAGGGGAAGACGGTGAGTTCTGGTATGACTTCGGAACTGAGGGAACATGTAAGGATAAGCTGACAGGCATTTTCGAAAAGGATGGCGACAAATTCTATGCAAGAATGGGAGTGCTCGTCAAAGGATGGCAGTCGATAGCTGCGCAGGACGGGAAGTCATATTTCTACTATTTCGACAAGAAGGATTACAAGATGCACAAAGGAGTAAGTACCATTGATGGTCTTACTTACACCTTTAACGATGACGGCCAGCTTGTAAGAGGTGCATTCCGTAAAAACAGCAAGGGAACTAAGTATTTCTGGGCCGGAGAGTCACTGTTCAGAAGATTCATAGGACTCGAAGAGGGCACATACTGGCTTGATACTGACGGATATGTCGCTTACGGCAACGCATTTACCGTGACAACAAACGTTAAGGATATCACCTGGTATCACTTCAACGAGGAGACAGGTCTTCTTGAGGGTGTCTGCAATGGATTCTTCGATTACAAGGGCGAGCTCTACTATTGCGATGAAAACGGTAAGGTGTTCTATGGTGCAATAGGTGTTGATGATGGCATAATCTTCACGGCAACAAGAGGAAAGGTATATGTCAATCAGAGCTGCTACATTGACTCTACTACAGCACAGAGAAACTGCAGTCTTGAAACCGGAAAGTACTGGTGCGGCGAGGATGGTTTCATCGTTGGCAACGGATTCGCTGATATCGATGGAAGCACTTACTACTTCAAAGATTACAAGAGAGCTAAGGGCCTGACAAAAGTAGGAGACGATTATTATCTGTTCAATGCCGGAAACGGTAAGATGTACAAGGATGCTACGATGTGGGTTGGCGCCAACAACTATGGTATCGAAGGTGGCATGCACTACTTCGACCCTGAAGGTAAGATGTTCATCCCGTCACCTGAGAGCGGTACTGAGATCGTAAAAGAGAACGGCAAGCTCTATCTGAAGGTCGACGGAGTCATCATGAAGGACGGCCTGCATGAAGTAGACGGTGAGTACTACTATGCACAGAAGGATGGAACCCTTGCAGCAGATAAGACGATCTGGGTCGACCAGAGGAACGGTCTGATCCCTGAGAAGGGTGACTGGCACTACTTCGATGCAGAAGGTAAACTGCAGCAGACAGGCTTTGTGAATGGCGGAGACGGATACACATATTACTACGATAAGAATGTCCTGGCACTTGGATTCACAAAGATCGGCGAAGACTATTACATGTTCAACGCCGGAAGCGGAAAGCTGTACAAGGATGCCAATATGTGGGTCAAGGCCAACGACTACGGCGTTGAGACAGGCATGCATTACTTTGATGCAGAAGGCAAGATGTTCATTCCTTCGCCTGAGAGCGGCACCGAGATCGTGGAAAAGGACGGCAAGCTTTACCTTAAGGTAGATGGCGTCATTATGAAGGATGGCCTGCATGAGGTAGATGGCGAGTACTACTACGCACAGAAGGACGGAACTCTGGCAGCAGATAAGACCATCTGGGTCGATCAGAGGAACGGCCTCATCCCTGAAAAGGGTGACTGGCACTACTTCGACGCAGAAGGTAAGCTGCAGCAGACAGGCTTCGTGGACGGCGGAGACGGCTACACTTATTATTACGATAAGAACGTGCTGGCTCTCGGCTTCACGAAGATCGGCGATGACTATTATCTGTTCAACGCCGGCAGCGGCAAGCTGTACAAGGATAAGGACCTGTGGGTAGGAGCCAATGACTACGGCATTGAAGGTGGTATGCACTACTTTGATGCGGATGGCAAAATGACCAAATAATTATTTCAAACACGCGTGAGGCTCTATGAGCCTCACGCTGTGTTATCAATCATATATGACAATAGATACCCTGATCGTTACGGTCGACCGGCAGGATTATTCTTTTGCCGAACAAATGAATATACAGACAAATGTGCTCATCGGCAATCAATGCTCAAAAGATGCTGTTGAGCGTTTTTGCATTAATGGGAACGATGCAGTCTGCTACTGCACTAAAGACAGGGGCGTAGGAATAAACAGGAATTTACTCCTTGACAGATCAAAAGCAGACATCTGTGTTATGGCAGACGATGATCTGCACTTTGTAGACGGTTATCCGGAGATAGCTATCAGGGCATTCAGGGAATGTCCTGATGCGGATGTTCTTATTTTTAATCTCATAGAAAAAGCACCGCGCCGTCATGTCAACACCAGGATCGTGCATATACATGGGCACAACTACTCAAAATATGGGACGGCAAGGATTGTTCTGAAGAGGGA
>CAMIWY010000083.1 GCA_946402595.1 uncultured Clostridia bacterium | reverse complement strand
GGATCATCGGTCACATGGAGTCGACAAAAAGAATGGTCGAAGACGGACGGGACTGCTCTGAGGTCCTGATCCAGCTCTCTGCCATAGAATCGGCGATCAATTCAGTCAGCAGGGTCATCCTCAAGGAGCATCTTTCCACCTGCGTGATCGATGCAGTCAGGAGAGACGATACAGAGGCTCTCGAGGAGCTGAATAAAGCTATCGATAAATTCATCAAGTAAATTAAGATAGGCCGGGAAATACTTCCCGGTCTACTATTTAAGCGATAAGGAAAAGGTCATATCTACTACAGGATATGACCTTTTCTCGTGTCTTTTTTACTGTTATGCAGCCTGCTTTCTGACTACTTGTAGAGTGCTGCGAGCTCCTCTGCAAGTGCCTCGATCTGTGCCCTGCTCTCATCGTTAAGAGCGGAAACGATCTTGACTCCGTTCTCAGCGTAATTCAGCTCCTTGCATCCCTCGAGCATTGCCTTCATAGTCTTGGCTGCTGTCGGTGCCCATGAACCGTTCTCCATGAATGCGACATTCTTCTTCTGATAGTTTCTCTCTGTCAGGTGATGGATGTACTCCTTCATGAACGGGAAGATATCATTGTTGAATGTAGTTGTGGCGAATACCTGAGTATCATATCTGAATCCGTCCTCAACGCACTCGGCTATGTCGCTTCTTGCGAGGTCGTTTACAACTACTTCAGGAACTCCCTTTGCCTCAAGCTTCTCTGCAAGGAGCTCTACTGCCTTCTTCGTGTTGCCGTAAACGGAAGTGTAGGAAATAACAACGCCCTTTGACTCTGAGCCATATGATGACCATGTGTCATAGAGGCCGATATAGTATCCGAGGTCTTCCATGAGAACCGGTCCGTGCAGTGGGCAGATAGTCTGGATGTCAAGCTTTGCAGCCTTCTTCAGGACAGCCTGTACCTGCATTCCGTACTTTCCTACGATACCGAAATAATATCTTCTTGCCTCGCATGCCCAGTCATCATCGTCAGCTCCGGTCTCTCCGCACTTGTCGAGAGCTCCGAACTTGCCGAATCCGTCAGCACTGAAGAGCACTTTGTCTGTGCTGTCATATGTCATTACTACCTCAGGCCAGTGTACCATCGGTGCAGCAACGAAGTTGAGCTTATGAGCTCCGAGGTCAAGGACAACGCCTTCGCCTACGACGACTCTTCTGTCAGCATACTCTTCGCCCTCAAAGAAGTTCTTCATCATAGTGAATGCCTTCTGTGAGGAAACAACGCATGCCTGAGGGAATGCTTCCATAAAGCCTCTGATGCTGCCGGAGTGATCCGGTTCCATGTGCTGTACTACCAGATAATCCGGAGTTCTGTCACCGAGAACAGCCTTGATATTTCCGAGCCACTCATCTGTGAAGTGGCAGTCTACAGAATCCATGACTGCAACCTTCTCATCATTGATGAGATATGAGTTGTAAGCCATGCCTTCCGGCACTATATAGTGTCCCTCAAACAGGTCAACATCGTGATCATTGACACCAACGTAGATAATGTCTTTTGTGATTTCCATTTAAAACATCTCCTTCTGATATATTTCTGTATTATTCTGCCTTCCAGAGTGAGTGGAGGTTGCAGTATGCATAAACAGCCTCGACCTCATCATCGTCACAGATCATGAAGCATGCCTTAGGCGGTTCGCCGGGATTCAGAGCTTTTCTCTGGTTTCCCTGCTTTGTCTTGAGCGCGATCCACTCGATGTAGTGCTCAGGGATCATCGGATGCTCTGCTGCACCTACTGTCACGGATACCTTGTTGCCTTCAACCTCAAATACAGGAACGTGCTTCTCTACTGCCGCATCTGTTGTGCCTGCGATGATCTCTTCCATCGGTTCTCCGCAGCATACTACCGGGCAGCCGGTCTTCTTTACGACTGCGACCATCTGACCGCAGATTTTGCACTTAAAGAATCTCATTTCCATAATATCTCTCCTTTTCTTAACGGGTGCCTCCGGCACCTGATCGTTCTCATACACAGTATTTGTATCATATTGACAGGTTTTAATCAAACCAATCGGGTCATACTTCACCAATATTTCACCGACAGATGGTAGATTAATTACATTAAGCAAATCAGCTGCAGACTGCAGCTCAGTACCCCCGCGACACAGGAGGCATAAATATGATTACTTTACCTTTCAGACTGGATATGATGGACGGCAAAGGAGAACCTGAATTCATAGATTTCAGGAAAGCCGGCCCTGAAGATATCGACGAAGTAGTTGCTCTTCAGGAGCGCATTGTGGATGCGCTTCCTGACAAGGATCTCTACCAGGCGTCAACAAGAGAAGAGTATCTCACGCAGCTTACTGAAGACGTATGCTTTATAGCAGAATGTGACGGAAAGACCGCAGGATTCTCAGTTATGGTACCTAATGATCCTGACAATCCGCGCAACTACGGCAGGTATCTTGACTACAGCCGTGAGCAGCTTGCAAAGACAGCCTCGCTCGACCTTACAATGGTCGATCCTGAGTTCAGAGGCCGCGGTATCCAGCGCATATTCAACAAGCTCCGTATAGGAACAGCTATCGGGATGGGGGCTGCTGAAGGACTCTGCACCATCTCGCCTGACAACCCGTACAGCTACCGCAACTTCCTCGTTCTCAACTTTGAGATCATAGAGCAGCGCGAGATGTACGGCGGCAAGCAGCGCTACATCCTTCGCAAAGTATTCTGATCAAACAAAACAGCTCCGGCAGACCTCACCGCAGCAGGTCACCGGAGCTTTTTTGTGTTTATTGCCGTTTCATACGAACAGGGCCCGGTCAGCTCAGCCTTGCCAGGAAGACTGCCTTGCCCTCTTCATTCAGAGCGCCTATCTCAAGCGCTCCGCTGTCTGCCTCTCTACATCTGAATGTGAGCGTGCTCCCTTCATAACTCTGGGATACGAACTGCACTTCCATGTCCTTTATGTTCAGCTCTCTTATCTTCTCTGACGGGAAGCAGCCGAGCATCGCTCTGATGTAGTTCACATTATTCATGTGCCCGCCGAGGTCTATGTCGACTGAACGGATCGTGTATGTACCGATCTCCCCACATCCCTCAAAGTCTTTGCCTATTTTGGAAAACGGCAGCTCAGGCGCAGGTTCATCGAAGTCGATATGATCAGGGAAAAGCCCAGCCATCGGGACCAGTCTGCCTGTCTCATGACTCATTACCGCCCATATGCTCCTTCCTTCGAACAGCTTCTCATCCCCGGCATAGAGTGCAAAATCTCTTTCTGATTTTGCCCTGTCCGCAGGCTGTATCCATGTGAGCATCTCGGTCATGTCCATCATGGACGGCATTCTGTCAAAATGCATCACGATCCTTGTGATGACCCAGAAGTAATTGCGCCTGTTCATACCTGCCGGGCCTATATCAAAATGGTCAGCATGAAGCGTCGCCATGTTCTGGAACAAATCAAACGCTGCCGGAATGCTCAGCCTGGAGTCGCTGTCACACATGCTCGGCAGTATCATCACATCTCTTCTGTATCTGCAGCCCATTTCACTCATATCAGTATCTGTCTCCGTTCCCTTTTTATTTCCCGAGTCCCCATCACTCTTCAGGCTCATATTCAGCCTGACATGTCGCGTAGAATTCAGGTCTGTCCTTAGGCATGATCACAGGCTTGCCTTCACGCGTAAGAAAGCCGTGCTCGGAAGTTCCTTTTGCCCTTATCTCACCTGTCTTCACATCAGTGACCTCATATGAGAAGGAACATTTGAGCCTGCTCAGCTTTACCATCCTGACTGCTATCCTGATGGTATCGCCGTACTTTACCGCGTGCAGATACCTGCATGAAACAGCCAGCGTCGGGCTCACTATCTCTTCCTCTTCGAGTCTGGCGTACGGATATCCTGCCTGCTCCATAAAAGAGCATCTCGCTTCCTCAAAATATCTTATATAGTTGGAGTGATGGACTATGCCCATCTGATCCGTTTCGTAATAATTGACGACCCTGTCGTAATATCTCATTATTCGTCCCCTTGTCCTGCCTTCACTGTGATCCAGTCATGCCCCGTTGCCTTCACAAATTTATCGAAGATATCTTCCTTGCGGATCCTGAGGCTTGATGTATTGATGCACGGATGGCAGCCGATGTATTCCTGCTTAAAGAGATCTTCATCGACCAGAAGCTGCACTCTGTGCTCTGTATCGTTCATGAGTCCCATCACGCTGGCGGATCCCGGTGTGGTTCCTACCATCTCTAGCATGTATTCAGGTTCTGCAAAATGCAGTCTCGAGCTCCCCGCCTGTTTTGATATCTCGCTGCTCCTGAATGTCTTCTCTTCAGGGATCATCAGCATGTAGAACTTCGTTCTCTGTCTGTTGGCAAGAAAGAGGTTCTTGCATATCCTGGCACCCAGTGCCTCTTCGACAGCTTCACATACTTCAGGATGCAGTGAATCCGCAGGTTCATGATCCAGTCTGTAATACTCTATCCCAAGCTCATCGAGAAGATCATATACCCTGATTTCCTTCTCAAGTCTTCCTTCAGTCGATTCCGGTCTTCCTCTGTATAAAGTAAGTGTCATTATCCCGTGTGGCTCCCCTCTGCTACTGCTGCCTGCGTGCTGTATTTTCCCTGCTCATCAGGTAGTAGACAGCACCGATGAGTCCTGCATCATTTCCGAGTGCAGCCGGTCTGAACTCAAGATCATCCGCAAAATCAGGCATTATCATCGAGAGCACTTTCTCCTTGAGCGGCTGGATCAGGAGTCTGTCCTGAGCTGAAACGCCTCCGCCTATAAGAACGAGCTGCGGGTCAAACACATGTATGAGGCCTGCAATGCCGTATGCTATCTCACCGATCCATCTGTCAAGAAGATCGAGAGCGTGTCTGTCTCCTGCTTCAGCTGCGCTGAAGAGGACCCTGCCGCTCTTAAGATCCGGATCTTCAGTTACTGCTGTCCTTATCAGAGCTGAAGTGGAAGCATACCTTTCAAAACAGCCGTCAAGTCCGCAGATGCAGTGGTCTCCGCCTGCGTGTGTCGGGAAGTGTCCGAGCTCACCGGCATAACCATGTGCACCCTCCAGGAGTCTGCCTCCTGTTATGATGCCGCCGCCTACACCTGTTCCGAGCGTAACCCCTACAACATCAGTATATCCCATGGCAGCGCCTGCCCACAGTTCTCCCAGAACTGCGCAGTTAGCGTCATTTGCAAGTGTCGTGAAGTATCCGAACTCATCTGTCAGCTCTTTGCAGACCTCAGTTCCTGACCAGCCAGGTACATTGCCTCCGTTTTTGGCTACGCAGCCCTCAACTGAATTAATGCAGCCGGCAGCGGATACGCCGATGCCCGATATGTCAGATCCGCTCAGGTCCTGCTCTTCTATCAGCTCACGGATGCTGTCCTTGATAGCCTGAATGGCGGTCCTTCCGTCTCCTTCATCTGTGTATATTGATTCCTTTTTAATGAGGACTTCTCCTCTGTCGTCAACTATGCCGAGTTTAATGGATGTGCCGCCTACATCGACACCGATATATTTCTTAGCCATAGTAGTTCTCCTTTCAGTTCGATGTATATTATACGCTATGCACAGTACATACTGCGATTATTTTTGGTCTGATCTGCACGAAAATTTTGTCATTAGTTTTTGTAATAACGGATATGCAGAACTCCCATTTTACTGACTTATCTATAAGTGTTAAATTTTTATCAGAAAGAAAGAGCACCGGCGGACAGCCAGAAACCGGTGCATGACATACCAACTTCAAACAACCAAATCAAAAACTTTTATCAGGAGGTAACACTATGGCACTCGCATTTGGAATCGTAGCAGTATCCGGAATCATCACTTACGAACTCGAGAAGAACGCACCAGACGTACTCGGAAAATAATAGTGAAATCCAGAATCATAAACCTCATCGGAAAAGCCCGGCACTGACGCCGGGCTTTTCTGTTGCCTGCTGGTTTTAAAGGACTGCATCAGATGATCTGACTGTTTTCCGTAATATCAGCGTATATTCTCTTTGATGTACTTTATTACAAATCTCGCAAGCGGCCCTGCATCTTCGACCGACCTGATACCTATGCCCAGTGAACGGTATGCTTCAGGGTCCAGCATTCTTGTATCATAGTCCCCCGGGAACTCGTTGATGGTCAGTTCAGGAAGTATGGCAAGTCCAAGTCCCCTCTGGACCATTGAGAGGACCGCAAAGTCGTCCCGTGAATAGTATCTGACCTGAGGCATGAATCCTGCATCCTCAAACACCTTATGCGGATCCTTATCATAACTCTTGTAGGTCATTATGAATGGATAGTTACGCAGAACATCGACCGGGACATAATCGTACCCGCTGAGATCGTATTTTTCAGGCTTGAAAACGACCATCATCGGATCTTCCAGTACAGGAATGAAATCCACATTCACCCTTTTGCCTGGATCACTCATCAGAGTTATATCCAGCGACCCGTCAATAAGTCCTCTTATCATCTCCTCATGACCGAGCTCCTCTATCTGGAACACCACCTCCGGATAATTGTTGTGGAAATACTCTATTATCTGCGGCACCCAGTAAACTGATGTACTGACGAATGTGCCGATCCTGATCGTTC
>CAMIWY010000082.1 GCA_946402595.1 uncultured Clostridia bacterium | reverse complement strand
TTTGCTTGGAGAAAGATTATAATTTTTATCTCGAATGCTAGATATGTTTGCACTAGCGCAGAAAAGCGGAACATCTTGATATTCACTGTAAGAATCTTCTTGCCTCCATGCTCTGAATGCTTTCGTTGCCTTTTCTATATCTTCCTCTGTAAATTCAACATATCTTTTCTCAAATGGATGTCCAATCTGCCGTAAATCCATAAACAGGATTTCGCCAGCACGCTCACGAAAGTGAATTTCTCCATTAGGTCTTTTTTCAGTTCTCGCATGTTTATTTTTATTTAGGACCCAGATAGTTACGGAAATATTAGTTGTATAAAACATATTTCTTGGAAGAACAATGATAGATTCCACCATATCGTTTTCAATCATGCGCTTACGAATCTCATACTCATCATTTCCTTCTGCACCTGCTGACAGAGCACCATTCGCCAGCAAGACGACACCAACACCGTTCTGTCCAAGTTTGGACAGTGTATTGAGCAGCCAGCCGTAATTAGCGTTGCTTGTTGGTGGAGTCGGATATCCATTCCAGCGTGGATCGTCAACTAACTGATTTGCTTCACGCCAGTCCTTCTGATTGAACGGCGGATTTTCCAGCGAAAAATCTGCTTTCAAGTCCTTGTGCTGATCATTCAGGAATGTGTTTGCTGCTTCTGCACCGAGGTTCGCAGAGATACCACGAATTGCTAGGTTCATCTTTGCCAGTCTTCTCGTTGTATCTGTAAGTTCTTGTCCATAGATAGAAACACCAAGACGGTTTCCTCCATGAGCATCTACGAAACGCATGGACTGAACAAACATACCTCCGGAACCACAGGCTCCGTCATACACCACACCCGAATACGGCTCAATCAGTTCGCAGAGTAAAGCAACTACGGTACGAGGAGTATAGAATTCTCCCTTACCTTTGCCCTCCTTCAGTGCAAACTGACGCAGACAATATTCATACACCTTGCCGAACACATCCTTATCACCGCCAATCTGCAACTGGATGCCATTGATAAGGTCTATCAGGGAAGAAAGCCCACTCGGATCCATATGCAGGCGGGAGTAATAGTTATCCGGCAATGCGCCATCTAGTGTAGGGTTCTTGGCTTCGATTTCATGAAGCGCTGTATCAATCTTAATAGCAATATCGGGCTGTTTTGCGTTCTCCATGACATATGCCCAACGAGCACACTCTGGAATATAGAAAACATTGTCCTTAGTGTAGAAAGGCATCATCTCCAGAAAAGCATCCTGCCCATTAGCTATCATTTGAGCGCGATGATCATCAAAACGATCGTTCGCATACTTTAAGAAAATCATAGATAGAACAACATGTTTATATTCAGCAGGCTCAACTTTTCCACGCAGTTTATTCGCCGCATCCCACAATAACTGTTCAATAGGTTTTTGTTCTTTTGGCTTTGCAGCTTTCTTTGCCATTATTCCAAGCCTCCTTATATGCATAATAATCCTTTTTAATTATAAACCACATCATAGTCACCTGCCACAATTAAAAGGGTTCAATAAAATCCTCATATAAGAGCTTTATACCTTGTTTTTTCCAAAAGTATTTATAGCCCCGAATAGTTTGGACAACCATATCCATATATCATACCCGATCCTCTGGAATAGCTTTTTCTCTTACAGACATCTCGGCTGTTGCCCTCTATGGTATGCACCGTTTTTCCATCGCATGCTTCAACAATCCCTATATGATCAGGTTCTCCATCCCCTTCCCAATCAAAGATAATGAAATCACCAGAATGTGGGATATAGTTTCTGCCAGCCCATCTATGCTGCTTCTTGTAAAAATCTATCCACCCACTAACAACAGCAGATTTTGGACAAACCCCAGACTGTATACAACCACACTCTGCTGCAATATATGAAGTGAAGCAGGCGCACCAATGGACATGACTATTAAATCCATACCACCGCCAGAACTTCTCGCCTCCGACATTACCGACCTCTCTTGCTGCTGCCTTTATGATTGCCTCTCTTGTCGGACTTCCTGCCAAATCCGGAATGAAGTATTCCATCTCTTCCGAATCTGTAATACTTGTATCCGGACTGTTATTGCTGAAGCTGATTGCGCCTATTGTGAAGAACACAAATAATATCAGAATTATTACTGTGGCAGCGCCGCCGGCACTGAGTGTCATTATCGCTGTTTTCGCATTCTCCCACATGAATTTGATGAAGCTGGACAAAGTTCTAGCCCTACGACTGTTACCATTTGTTCCTGAATATCTGAAGAATGAAAGGATCGGATATCCGGCTGTTTCTTTCCTGCCAACAATCCTCTTGATAGCGTGTTCCTTTCTGTTGCGCTGTATCAGTTCACCCTTCTTTTGCACTGTATTGCTGCTTTTAGTTATTCTGCCTACGGCTCTGCTCTGCGCTCTATCTCTCTTTCCTATCGAGGCATTGCGAACCCGCCCCATAAAGGTGCTTTCCTCAGCAGTCCTAGCCACTTCTCTATCAGCCATCCAGGATCTGTTTCGTCTTTCAAGAATGTCCTTAACGCCCTGCTCCCTAAATGCTCTCTGGATCTGTTCCTGACTGCCAATACCGGCATCAGGTGATGCAGGCGGTTTTGGACCGCCGCCATAATCTAATTCTACTGAATATCCATTAGCCTGTTCTCTTGAACGAAGAAGCATATCGATGCCGGCTCTTGAAGTATAAGCAGCACTGTCACCCGCATATTGCTCGACACGGCTTTCAGCATATGAATCCCCGTTCTGATCATCCTGTCCCCGGCCAAATTCCATATACTTGCCTTTTATAGTCTCTTCTTTCAGGTGATGCATGGAGCTTGCGGCTCTGTCCAGAGTCTTTATGCTACCTCTGGTCACATCTCTCGTCTTTATATCTGCCATTACATTCCTCCGTAATACAAAAAGACGGCCAGACACATTTCTGCATCTGACCGCATAATTTCCATATTTGATCTAGTTTATTTCATTTTATGATAGAAGCTCTTCAGACTGCCATCTTCCGCACAATGCTTCAGCGAGCAGATCCATTGCTTCTTCAGCCTCTTTTTCCGTATCAAAAGATATATCGCAGGCACGATCTGTCCTTTCTACATCTGAATAGATTATCAGATATCCATTGTCGATTTGAATCGCACTCATATTATTGCCCTCCTGTTATTTCTCAATAGCATTCTTCCCCGGGGCAAGGTCAATATAACAGCAACGCATTGGAATTTCAAGGGCTCCGGATCATAAGAAAACCGCCAAAAACCGTCATTTTGACCGAGATCCGACATTTTTTGACCGAGATCCGACACGAAATGACCGAAAGCTAATCTTGTATTT
This sequence comes from uncultured Clostridia bacterium, assembly GCA_946402595.1. Taxonomy (GTDB): domain Bacteria; phylum Bacillota; class Clostridia; order Peptostreptococcales; family Anaerovoracaceae; genus Crickella. Next base: position 3,279 of record CAMIWY010000082.1, on the reverse strand, counting down.
TTCATGTTTTTTTGATGTAGCGAGGCAGAATGCTCTGCCTCATTGTCTGACTATCCGTTACCGGCCATAAACTTCCTCACAAGCGCATCGAATTCCTCGCTGCTGCCTGCGACTTCCTGGATCTTTCTGAGTATTTCCTGCTTGTCAGAAGAATCATGCGGTTTGTCTGACGAAAAACCTGCGGACTCTGACTGACCTGCAAAGAAACCCTCGCCTGCCTTGGTTGTCATGAGTTGGTACAGCTTCGTATCCTTCGGGAACCTGTTCTCGAAAGGCACCAGACTCGCTCCCACTTTCAGGAGCCCGTGTCCGGCATCAACATTCGTAATATATGACAGCTGCTCATTGGAAATATTCAGCAGCTTCGCCAGTTCGATCCTGTCAGTTGCAGCCTGATTCAGCATAACGATGAACTCAGAGTTGGAGAGCATCGTCCTTGCAGTGTATGACTGCAGCAGGTCAGCGACGTTCTGAGTGATCCCAGTACAGAATGCTCCGTACTTACGCACTCTCTTCCACAACTTATATAGGAACTGTGCTGAATACTCGTGCATGAACAGCAGATATATCTCATCTATAAAGATATATGTCTGCTTTCCTCTCTGACGGTTCTGCGTGATCCTGTTGAGAATGGAATCGAGGATGACGAGCATACCGATAGCTCTCAGCTGCTCACCGAGTTCAAGGATGTCGTAGCAGATCAGGCGGTTACTTGTATCTACATTGGTCTGCTTCGCAAAGGTGTTGAGTGAGCCTCTTGTGAAGAGCTCAAGCTCAAGTGCCAGCGAGTGGGCTTCTGGTTCAGGCTGCCTCAGGAGTTCCTCTCTGAAATCCTGAAGCGTAGGAGGCGTTCCCATATAGTTGCCCTGCTTGTAGTATCGGTATACGTTCTCCGTGCAGCGGTCGATGATCGACTGCTGTCCTTTCTGGAACTTGTGCCCTGCTACGATCTGCTCGCAGAGCGATTGCAGGAACTGCGACTTCTCTATGATCGGATCGGTCTCGCCATAGTCTCTGGACATATCCATCGCATTGATGTGGTTATGAGATGTTGCAGATATCTCAATGACAGAGCCGCCAAGCGCTCGTACAAGATGCGAGTATTCTCTCTCCGGATCGACGATAATGATGTCCGCATCCGTCGCCAGCATCAGATTCACTATCTCATTTTTAGCCATAAAAGATTTGCCTCCACCGGATACACCCAGGATGAATGCATTGCCGTTGAGGAGCCTCCTTCTGTCGGCAATTATCATGTTCTTGGAAATGACATTGTTGCCATAGTAGATGCCATGACTGTCATAGACCTCCTGAACACGAAACGGCATGAATACTGCAAGTGATTCCGTGGTCAGGGTTCTGAACGCATCTATCCTGCGAACACCAAACGGCAGCGCAGTCTTGAGTCCATCCAGCTGCTGATACTTCAGCACAGACATCTGGCAGAGCCTCTTTCTGACGATGGTCAGAATCTCCTCCGTATCGTTATCGAGCTGCTTCTTCGAGTCAGCAGTGTGCACCAGTGTGAGCACCGCAAACATCATCCTCTGGTCTCTGGTGGTCAGATCATCAAGGAACTCCTTGGTTTCCTTTCTCTGCTGCTCCATGTCATATGGGACTACAGCGGAGAAGTTATTGTTCATATTCTGCTTGCGCTGCCAGTTGGTGATGTTTGTCTCAACGCCGAGCAGTCTCTGTTCGACTTCCTTCACCGCCTCGTCGGTAGGTATAGGAACGACATCGATTGAGAGCATCAGGTTCCTGCTGAGGTCGGTGATCTCCGCAACCATGTCATCGGAGATATATGATGCATAGTCCCTGAGGAGCAAAACGCGACCAAACCGATTTCCGACTTTGAAATAGTCGCTGTTGTTCTCATAGACATCCGGGCAGATATAGTCACGGAAGTCATGGCCCTTCCTCATCTGAGTCTTCAAATCGAAGTGAAATGAAGTCTCCTCGCCGGTCCTCATAAAGTCATGGATGATGCGAAGTCTGTCATTGCAGTTCAGTTCTATACACTTTGAACCGAGCCTTGAGAAATGAGCACTAAGGTCAGCACCTATTCTGGCAAAGTACAGCCTGGCATCCTCGATATTCTTCCGATTGACCGAGATGGTAATATACTTGTCCTGGATGATCGCATTGCTGCCAGTCGCCTTGTCAGTAAGCATGTCGTTATATTCCTTGCGGTAAACATCGAGCGGATCACCCATCATGCGAAGCAGTATCCTGTCTTCGAAATCCAGCATGTTCAGCCTTCGGTTATTGATGGTGATCTTGGCAGTACATCCGGAATCGAGCGAGTTCAGAAGTTCTGAATAGCCGAGGAACATCCCCGCCTTGTCTTCCCTGGATGCGACTGCGTAGTTTATATCCGTGAAGCGGTACATCTTGCTGAACTTGTTTTTCCCGGTCATAAAAACCCCGTCAGGCCATATGGATCTGACGGGAATGATGTCCTGCACCTTTCTTGGCACAGAAAACTTCTCCTTGTCCTGCTTGAGGACATTAGTAAGTGTTTTTATCAATTGCCATCAGCTCCTTTCTTTCGTTTTTTCTTCCTGACCTTCTTAACTTTCTGTTTCCGGACTGTATTCCTCTTGTGCCTTGAGCCTCGCCGGTGATATTTCCGCTTACCGGCGTTTTCCGGCAATTCATCCGCTAGCATCGCATAGTAATAGTTGGTATTGCCGAACAGAAGCACCTTCGGGATCATGAATGTCGACTTGATCCAGGCAGCGATGAACTTCTCCGCTGTCATGCCGTTGTATTTAAGGAATCCCAGCACGGCAAACGGAAACGCAGCCACTATACAGAGCCAGCTGGTGGTCTCAGTCCCGAGGATGGGATTGAGACCAAGATAAATACCAACTGCTACGCCGCATGCCAGGACAGAAAAAAAGAACTGTCTCAGCGACAGTCCGAAAAACATAGACTCCGTGTAATCACGGATCTCTCGATTTATCCTTACTTCCATGATTTTTCAGTCTCCTTCTCCCTGGATCTTCGATTTACTACCTTGCTTCAGCTACTCTGTCAGCCTTGTCACGCTGTGGCTCCACCTTGTCCAGCCTGCGTTCGTCCCTGTCGTAGTGATAGACATTGTCCGAGAGAATATCATGAGGCTCTACGACAGTTCTGTTGGCCTGCTTTACCATGTCGCAGAGTTCCTGCGCATTGATATTTGCAGTATCAGGAACAAGTATGACCTCATGGATACTGCTTGGGAGAATATAATAATCCGAGCCTATGAGCTCAGCTGCCTTCTCCCATACT
>CAMIWY010000081.1 GCA_946402595.1 uncultured Clostridia bacterium | reverse complement strand
ATACCGGTGTCGTTCAGTGCAAAGATGCTTTTTACGGACAGCACATGCCGGAAGCACTTCCTAACAGTCATGAGCTCCTGAACAAGTGGGACGCATGGCTGCGTCTTGGATGCAAGGCCTCTGAGATGGAGTCCTCTACTCTCTTCATTGTCGGTGCGTACCGCAAAGTCAGAGTAGGCTCGGTTTTCCTTGTAGTTGCCAATCAGGAGAGAGAAAAGGCCGGACTGCCTAATCATCAGGAGCATGATACCGACCGTGCTATCCGTGTTGCGATCGAAGCAATCAGAATGCTGATAGCAGATGATAAGGCAAGGGCTGAAAAGGAGAGCAATGAAGAATAGGCGGCCGGCATCATTCAGTACCGGAGCAATGGAGGTCTGAGAAAATGGGCAAAAGAGTTTTCTGGATAGTACTGGACAGCGTCGGATGCGGAGAAGCGCCTGATGCTGCGGCTTTTGGCGATGCCGGAAGCGATACGCTCGGAACATGTGCAAGGAGCGGCCTTCTTGATGTGCCTAATATGGCACGTCTTGGGCTTTTCAATATCGACGGGACCTCTTTCAGGTCGGATGAACCGGTAAAACCTGAAGATATAGAAGGAATATACGGCAGGGCTCAGGAGCAGTCGGCCGGCAAGGATACAACAGTCGGTCACTGGGAGATGGCCGGCATGATATCCCACACTCCTCTGCCGACATACCCTGACGGTTTCCCGCAGGATATCCTTGATACCCTGGAAAAGGCATGGGGCAGGAAGATAATCTGCAACAAGCCGTATTCAGGCACTGAAGTCATCAAGGACTACGGCGAAGAACACATGAAGACAGGCGCGATGATCGTATACACCAGCGCTGATTCCGTAATGCAGATCGCAGCACATGAGGATATCGTACCAGTTGAAGAGCTGTACCGCATGTGCCGCATCGCAAGAGATGTCATGCATGGCGAGCACGGCTGCGGTAGGATCATAGCGAGACCTTTCGAAGGAGAGTGGCCGTTCAAAAGAACTGTAAGGAGACATGACTTCAGTCTGCAGCCGCCGAGAGAAACAGTGCTCGATGCATTGAAAAAAGAGGGCTTTGTCAACATCGGAGTCGGCAAGATCAAGGATATATTCGCAGGCAAAAGTGTAATGGTCAGCATTCCTAACATGGGCAACGATGCCAACATGGACCGTACCATCGACGTTGCGGACTGTGATTTCGAGGGACTTTGCTATGTGAACCTGGTAGATACAGATATGATCTACGGACACCGCAGGGATATACCGGCATATACCAAGGCACTCAACGTTTTTGACGTGCAGCTCGGAAAGCTGATGGAAAAGATGGGAGATGAAGATATCATCCTCATCACTGCAGACCACGGCTGCGACCCGGGTTACACAGGCACAGACCACACCAGAGAGTACGTACCGGTACTTGCATGGGGGCATGGCCTGAAGAAGGGCGTCAACCTCGGCACTCTTCATACCTTCGCAGACATGGGGGCTACCATTGGCGAGTACTTCGGCATAGATTACAGAGGCGAAGGAACATCATTCCTGCATGCAATAATATAAATGTGTCAGAAGGGACGGTCCTTTTTGACACATTCATTGACACACAGAGAGAAGGCAAGATATGAACGATACTATTACTGCAATTTCATCCGCTCCGGGCGAAGCCGGCATAGGCATCGTCAAGGTCAGCGGGCCGGGATGCAAGGACGTAATGAAGAGGCTCATGGTCAGATTTCCTGAGGAGATCGAGCCGAGACACGCGTATCTCAGCAGAGTCAGCAGAAATGCCGCTGATCCTGAGGCTGAGATCATCGATGAAGCTATATTCCTCTTCATGGAAGGTCCTCACTCGTATACAGGTGAGGACGTGCTCGAGATCCAGGCGCACGGCAGCAACACAGGACTTAAGAACATCCTGCAGGCTGTCCTCGACTCTGAGGTTGAAGGCGTCAGAATGGCTGAGCCGGGTGAATTCACCAAGCTTGCATTTCTCAACGGCAAGATGGACCTCTCACAGGCAGAGGCTGTCATAGATATCATCAAGGCCAAGACCGACCTGTCTCTGAGCATCGCTGAGAGCCAGAGCGCAGGAAGGCTCGGTGACAAGATCCGCGAGATACGCGAGACCATGCTTGATGTGCTCGCACAGATGGCAGTAGACATCGACTATCCTGATGAAGACGAGGATTTTGCCGGTGACTACGACGGAACAGCGCTTGTTTCACAGCTCAGATGGGTCCTGAACGACATCGAGGAACTGCTGGACACCGCTTCCATCGGCCGCATCGCACGTGAAGGCGTAAGAGTCGTCATCGCGGGCAAGCCTAATGCGGGCAAAAGCTCTCTCATGAACGCTCTTCTCGGCGAGGGCCGCGTCATAGTCACGGATGTTCCGGGTACGACAAGGGATACTGTTGAGGAAAGCGTATCGATCGGCGGCGTTCCGATCGTTCTTGTTGATACTGCAGGCCTCAGAGACACAGAAGACAAGGTCGAGAAAATAGGCATCGAGCGAACCGCCCAGGCCATGGCATCGGCAGATCTTATAATTCTCGTGCTTGACGGAAGCCAGGACCTCGATGATAAGGATGATACAGTCCTTGAATACATTGAGAAGATGAACAATGAGCATCTCCTCGTTGTCATCAACAAGAATGACCTCGGAATCACGATCACAGAGGAAGATGTTAAGGAAAAACTTCCGGGAGCTTCTGTTGTCAGCACTTCTCTTGTCGGAGGCGGCGTTCCGGAAGCAGTTAAAGCAGTTGCCGATGCAGTTACTGAGATGTATGATATCGGCAGACTGAATGCCAGGGAAATGAATATAGTCACCAACGAGAGACATGTCAGGATGCTCAGAAATGCCGAGATGAACATAAATGAGGCAATAACGATGATCCAGAACGGTGATCCTATGGAAGTTATTGAACTTTCGGCCCATTATGCGTATGATTCCCTCGGAAACATCATCGGTGAAGAGGTAGGAGACGAGGTGCTCGACAGAGTATTCAGCAAGTTCTGCCTCGGTAAGTGAGCAATTCAGGAATACAGATTTTTATTATTTAAGGAATCACTATTGGATAGTAAGAATACACATAGTTATGAGGTAATAGTAATCGGTGCCGGCCACGCTGGATGCGAGGCCGGTCTTGTTGCGGCCAGAATGGGCATGAAGACTGCGATGTTCTGTACGGATCTCGAGTCTGTTGCCATGATGCCGTGCAATCCCTCAATCGGAGGCACCGGCAAGGGCCATCTTGTAAGAGAGATAGATGCTCTCGGCGGAGAGATGGGCGTCAATACGGACAAGACATTCATCCAGTCCAAGATGCTCAATACTTCCAAAGGCCCGGCGGTACACTCGCTCAGAGCCCAGGCTGACAAGCACCGTTATCATGATGAGATGCTCAGGACGATCGGGGAACAGGAGAGACTGGACCTCATATGTGCTGAAGTGTCTGAATTCATCGTTGATGACCCTGACAGAGCTGCAATAGAGCAGAACTCAGCGGCTGAGACTGGTACAGGCTATAAGAGGATCGGCAGGATAACGGGCATCAGGACATCTGATGGCACAGAATACTCAGCAGATGCAGTAGTTATATGTACCGGAACATTCCTCGGGGGCAAAATATTTATAGGTGACGACGTCACGGTATCCGGCCCTGCAGGTCTTCCGCCTGCATGCGCACTCGGGGAGAATCTCCGTGAGCTGGGATTCCCGGTCCGCAGATTCAAGACAGGAACACCCGCCAGAATGCTGAGGGATTCGCTCGATTACAGCAAAATGAAGGAGCAGAAGGGCGATGATAAGATCGTACCGTTCAGCTTCCTCAATGAAGACAAGGAGTATGATATCGATCAGATCTCATGCTGGCTTTCATATACCAATGAGGAAACTCACAGGATAATCCTTGATAACCTTGAAAAATCAGCGATGTACTCCGGCAACATCGTCGGAGTGGGACCGAGATACTGTCCGTCTATCGAGGACAAAGTATCGCGTTTCAGAGACAGAAAGAGACACCAGCTGTTCGTAGAGCCTGAGGGACTCGATACAGACTGGATGTACATACAGGGCATGAGCTCAAGTCTCCCTGAAGACGTGCAGCACGATTTCTATTCAACGATCCCGGGACTTGAACATGCTGAGATCGTAAGACCGGCATATGCCATCGAATATGACTGCGTGGATCCGCTCTCGCTTAAACCGGGACTTGAAAGCAAGATCCTTGAGAATCTGTTCTGTGCGGGCCAGTTCAACGGCAGCTCAGGATATGAGGAAGCCGCTTCTCAGGGCCTCATTGCAGGCATCAATGCAGTAAGGAAGATAAGAGGCCTTGAGCCACTTGTTCTCAGAAGGGATCAGGCTTACATCGGCGTCCTTATCGATGACCTTGTCACCAAGGGAACCAATGAGCCTTACAGGATCATGACGTCCCGCGCTGAATACAGACTCCTTCTCAGACAGGACAACGCAGACAGAAGACTTACACAGATAGGATATGACTATGGGTCAGTTTCTGAGGAGAGATATCAGAGATATCTTGAGAAGAGCAGAAAAGTTGATGAAGAAGTCACCAGACTCAGATCCAGGAAAACAGATATAGACAGCTTCAGAGCATTTCTTCTTAAGCATGAGTGCGACCTCGCGCCTGAAGATGCTGATCCGGAGCTCATCGAAAGAAAACGCAGGGATATGGCAGAGACTGGAAATCAGACCTTTGCAGATATTCTCAGAAGACCGGCTATATCCTATGATGACCTTGCAGAGATAGATGATGAGAGCAGGCCTCAGCTCGGAAGCAACGAAAAGACAGAAGTTGAGGTAATGCTCAAGTATGACGGATATATCCGCAAGCAGATAAATGAGGTAGAGAAGCTCAGAAATCTCGAGAACAAGAAGCTCAGCGAATCCCTGGACTATAACTCGATAAGAGGACTCAGGCTGGAAGCCAGACAGAAGCTTTCGGATATTCGACCGCTTACAGTCGGACAGGCAAGCAGGATCTCAGGAGTATCTCCGGCAGATATAAATGTTCTTCTTATCTATCTTGAGAAGGAGATGAGAACTTCTTCGACCCTTTAATACAGCAGATCGCTCAGAATAGTATTTATAATACTGCTGATTAGCAGAACCCTTAAACTATGGCAGACAGAAAAGACACTGAATCTTTAATCAGGAAGCTCGTTTCAGAGTACGGCGAAGAGAAGACAGCTAAGCTTGTCTCATATATTGATATGGTCCTTGAAAGAAATGAACATATCAATCTGACTGCTGTCAGGGACAGGGATGAAGCCATGCAGAAGCATCTTGCAGATTCTCTCCTTATCACTTCGCTTCCTGAATACAGGGATGCGAAGACAGTTATAGACGTAGGAACAGGCGCAGGCTTTCCCGGCGCTCTGCTCGCTATAGCAGATCCGGACAAGGAATTCATCCTTCTCGATTCTACGCTGAAGAGACTCAGAGTCATTGATGAGTTCGCGCAGACACTCGGAATTGAGAATCTCAGGACTGTACATGCAAGGGCCGAAGAGATATCCCGTAAGCCTGAATACAGCGGAGCTTTTGATCTCTGTGTATCCAGAGCTGTAGCAAGCCTGGACAGGCTTTCAGGATGGTGCCTTCCGTTTGTTAAGACCGGCGGATACTTCGTTCCGTACAAAGGTGAGAACTATGAGGCTGAGACTTCTGATGCAGGCAAGGCGCTAAAAAAATTCAGAGGAAAGCTCGTCAGAGTGGAGGAACCGGCCGGAGCTGCCAGCGACATCTCAGGACATGTGCTCATGGTGATCAGAAAATACTAGACTGCATAGTAAACGTTTCACGTGAAACAATTATCTGTCAAATGAAGGCAGAGGTAATATGGCGGATGTGACAGACTGTCTCATCCGCTTTTGTGTTTCACGTGAAACATAAAATCACCACAATCTTCCGAAAATGGCCGAAAACGCCAAGCCCAGCCATAATATACCCTGAAACAGACAAAAGCGCAGAGACACAGAAAAACGGGAAAACATACAACATCTTGTATGATGACGTATAAAAGACCACAATTTAACCGATGTACGTTATTTAGGCCAGTGTTATCACCCAATCTACACATACAACCATTAAGAAAAGTGGAAATTTGAAATCAAAAAGAAGTATAATACAGGGAAGTATTTAATGAGGAAGTACGTGAATTTACAGAGAAGACCCGTCAGGGGGCTTCCTTAAGTGCGTCCTGAATCAAAAACCCGGGGAGGTCAATCAATGGGTAAAGCTATTGCAATTTTCAACCAGAAGGGCGGTGTCGGTAAGACAACAACCAACATCAACCTTGCAGCGTGCCTGGCAAACAGGGGCAAGAAAGTCCTCATGGTGGATATCGATCCGCAGGGCAACACGACCAGCGGTATAGGGATCCGCAAGAGAACGCTCAAGGTCACTCTTTATGATGCTCTCATCGATAAGAATTTTGATGTTAAAAAAGCAATACTTCCAACCAACACAGAGAATCTGTTCATAATCCCTGCAAGCGTTGATCTTGCAGGTGCCGAGGTAGAGCTTGCTCAGATGGAAGGCCGCGAGGGAAGACTCAAGAGAGTCATC
>CAMIWY010000080.1 GCA_946402595.1 uncultured Clostridia bacterium | reverse complement strand
TTGTGTGAGTATGTTAAAATAACTATGTATGACTAAAATCATTTATATCGACGGCCTCCCGGTTGAGGTCACTAAAAAACGCATCAAGAGAATGACCATGCGCATCAAGGAGCCGGACGCCCGGATCGTGATAAGCGCGCCGTATCTGACTCCTGACAGGGAGATCATAGCTTTCGTGCGGGCAAAACGCGGATGGATCGACAACACTGTCCGCAGGGTGCTGCGCAAGGCGGAAGAGCATCCGGAACCTGTCAGTCAGGCGGAGAAGGAGGCAAGGCGCGCGGACCTCAAGCGGAGGATCGCTGCGAGGCTGCCGGAGATAGAGAGGCGCACAGGGCTCAGGTGCAATGGCTGGACGGTAAGGGACATGCACACAAGATGGGGAAGCTGCAACACCAGGACCCACCATGTCAACTTCAGCCTGATGCTGGCTACGAGATCTGATGCGGAACTTGACTATGTAATACTCCATGAACTGGTGCACACCGTGGTGCCGGGCCATGGGAAGGATTTCTATGCGCTGATGGACAGGTTCATGCCGGGATGGAAAACGATCCGCAGAGGCATGAGGGCATAAAGAAATCACTGCAACGAAGGAAATACTGAATGGAAGTACCTCAGCTTATAATTGACCTTGCAATAATGCTGTCCACGGCGGCCGTGGTCACTATAGTCTTCAAGAGACTCAGGATACCGACTATCCTGGGGTATATTCTTGCGGGCTTTCTTATAGGGCCTAATTTTCCGCTGTTCATGGACATAGGGAGCAAGGCTTCCATCGAAACGTGGAGTGAGATAGGCGTGGTCATCATCCTGTTTCACATCGGGCTTGAGTTCGACTTCCACAAGATCGCGGATATAGGAAGTACGGCGATAGTCTCGGCTCTGGTCAAAATGGCGGGAGTGCTCTTCGTTGGCTACGGCTTCGGAATGGCGCTGGGAATGTCAGTCATGAACTCGGTGTTCCTCGGCGTGATGCTGTCGATAAGCTCGACAGTCGTCATCCAGAAATGCCTCGAAGAGATGGACCTTGCCAGGGAAAAATTCGCCGGGCTGGTCATGGGCTCTCTTGTAATGGAGGATGTCATAGCCGTCTTCATGATGGTCATCCTGACGACCATGTCTGTGAGCCGCGGAGGAGACAGCGGCAGCATCGCCCTTCATCTCTTCCTGATGCTGACATATCTCGTCATCTGGCTGGTGCTCGGGATATTCTTCGTTCCGACATTCCTTGACGGAGTCATGGGCCTTATGAGCGATGAGATGCTGACTCTTCTGAGCCTTGGATTCTGCTTTGTCATGGCGCTCCTGGCACAGGCGATCGGCTTCTCGATGGAGCTTGGAGCCTTCCTCGCGGGCTCGTTCTTCGCCGGCACCAAGTATGTCGGAAGAGTCGAGCACGTGACTTCCGGCATCAAGGATATGTTCGGTGCCATCTTCTTCCTGTCGGTAGGCATGATGGTGGACCCTGGCATAATCGCAGAGAGATGGACATCCATAGTACCGATCGCCCTGATAGCAGTAGTGGCAAAACTCATTTTCGCTACCATCGGCATGACTCTTTCCGGTCAGGACATTGAGACCGCCGTTCGCGGCGGAGTTTCGCTTGCACCTATCGGAGAATTCTCGTTCATCATTGCCAGCCTGGGCATATCTCTCGGAGTGATGGAGGAATACCTGTATCCTGTGATCGTGGCGTCATCGATACTCACCATCATAGCTACGCCTGTAATGATCAGGAACTCAGACAGGATAGTGACGATGGTAACAGGGCTCATACCTGAAAGACTGAGGCGCAAGATCGACGACTATACGTCGGATGACCAGGATGCTGAGGAGCATACATCAGAATGGAAGATAGTGCTTAAGGACCTGTTCCTTAAGATAGTGATATACGGAAGCATCATGCTCGTGACCGTGATCGCGGGATGCAGACTGCTGCAGCCTCTCCTTGCCGGAGTGACCGGCGAGAGAGCTTCGAAGATCATAGTTACAGTGCTCATATATGCTGTCATGATCATCTTTGCACGCCCGTACCTCGGAGTGCGCAGCGTGGCTTTCACGCAGCTGTGGATGGACAGGCTCAGTAACCGTCCGCCTCTTGTGGTGCTCGTGATGCTCAAGTTCGCAATCATGATGGCGATAGCGGTCACGCCGCTCATACTGCTGTTCAACATAAGAGGACTTCTCCTTCTGCTTGCACCGGCTGCCATCTTCCTTCTGACGCGGTCGGACTTCATTGCGACATATTATCTGCAGCTGGAGACGAGGTTCCTTGCCAATCTCAATCAGAAGACGATGGAAGAGCGCGGCGGAAGCAGAGACACAAGCCACTGGCTCGAGGAGGACTACAGCATATTCAGCTGGATCGTTCCTGAAAGAGCGTCATATGCGGGCAGGTCCATACAGGATCTCGCATGGGGCCGTAACGAAGCCGTATATGTCGTCAAGATAAGGCGCGGAGAAAAACGCATGACGATGCCGCCTGCCAGAACTGTCCTCCAGAGCGGCGATAAAGTGTATGTAATAGGGGACAGGCAGTCGCTTGAGACCTTCAGCAAAACTATCGAAACGAACGACATGACCGCGATCAGGACTCTGAAGGATTTCCTTGACGGGGCGTATCCGGATGAAGAGCATGCACTTGCGTGTGCGGCTATCAGAGTCAGAGGTACCGAGCCGTATGTCGGCAAACCTATAAGAAAGAGCGGCATTAACGCAAAGACCCGCTGCATGATCCTCGGGATCGAGCGCGGAGGCTATGCTACCACGATGCCGGATGCCAATATGCTTATCGAAGAAGGGGACATCCTGTGGATAGTCGGAGCAAATGCGGATGTGAGCCGTATCGCTTCCCACTCAGTCGGTAAAGCAGGTACGCACAGAGACACGATGGTTCTCAAGGCGGCAGAGATCAGGGACAGGATGTAGAGGAACAATAATGAACTGGGAACTTATATCACATTACGCACTCCCGCCTCTTGTGGGAGCGGTCATAGGCTATTTTACGAATCTTATAGCGGTCAAAATGCTCTTCTTCCCGCATGAGGAGAAGAGGATCTTCGGGTGGCGCGTACCTTTTACTCCGGGAGCGATACCTAAGGGAAAGGCAAGGCTTGCAAAATCCGCGGGCAAGATCGTCCAGAACGAGCTTTTCACGCGTGAGGATATTTCCAGCAAGCTGCTGACCGAAGAGGTCGAGAAGCCGCTTATCGACAGAGTGATGGCCATTCTCGGCGAGAACATAAATGAGATCGGTTCGACACTTGCCGGAAGCAGGAAGAAATATGACAGGCTTGAAAAGACTTTTGTGGAACTTCTTGAGACCAAGATAACCGAAGCCATCCATAAGATGGATATCCCGGGGGTTGTGACTGAAGAGGGCGGCCGCATGATCAAAGAGCAGGCGCAGAATTCGAGGATCCTGAGAGTCCTCGTCAACGACAGCCTGGTCGACAGGGTCATGAGCAACGTCAGCGAGAAGATGGAGGAATTCATCGACGCGAGAGGGCCTGCCATGGTCAATGAGATAACGGAGAGCCGGATACACGACCTCGGGAACAGGTCCCCGCTGTATGTTCTGGAGCTCGCCGGATACGACGAAGAGTATGTCAGGAAGAAGATCACTCAGGCATACAGGGAATCCGTTGTAAATGCCGTCAATTCCGCGCTGAAGCGCATCAACGTTGCCTCGATCGTAGAGGACAAGATCAATTCGATGTCGGTAGCTGAGCTCGAGAAGGGTGTCATGATGGTCATGAAGAACGAGCTCAACATGATCGTCAGCTTGGGCGGACTGATCGGGCTGGTGATCGGCTGCATCAACATATTCATATGACCTTAAGCCTATAGATAATGGTGAGCAAAATGCAGGAACACAATGAAGAGGTAATAAAGAAGATAAAGGCTGCAGCTGATGCCGGAGTGCTTGAAGAGCTGGCAGGGAAGGTATCTGCAGACTATGTGGTATTTGAGAATGTCCGCAAGGTGTATCACGTCGGCGAGGTCGACATAGAAGCGCTTGCGGATGCTTCTTTCAGTGTCGGAAAAGGCGAGCTTGCGGTAGTTGTCGGTGAATCGGGAGCGGGCAAAACGACGCTTCTCAATATCCTCGGCGGAATGGATACCCTGACAAGCGGCAGGGTCATTCTTGACGGGAAAGAGATAAGCGGGATGAGCCTGAGAGAGCTGACTAACTACAGAAGATACGATATCGGGTTCGTCTTCCAGTTCTACAATCTGGTCCAGAACCTGACGGCTCTTGAGAATGTCTCTCTTGCGACCCAGATATGCAAGGATCCGCTCGATCCGGCAGAGACTCTTAAGGCGGTCGGACTCGGAGACAGGATGAACAACTTCCCGGGGCAGCTGTCAGGAGGCGAGCAGCAGAGAGTGGCGATAGCCAGGGCCCTGGCCAAGAATCCGAAGCTGCTTCTATGCGATGAGCCTACGGGAGCGCTCGACTACAACACGGGCAAGCAGATACTTCAGCTTCTTCAGGACCAGGCAAGGAACTCGGGCACGACTGTAATAATCATCACGCACAATAAGGCGATAACTCCGATGGCGGACCGCGTCATCAGCGTGAGAAGCGGAAGGGTGCAGGACATAGAAATCAATCCGGACCCTGTACCGGTATCCGAGATAGAGTGGTAGAGACAAACTGAGCCGCGGATCAGGCGGCATTGATGATCATGCTTCAGAAGTCTACTTTGAGAGAAATAAAGACATCTCTTGCGAGATATCTTGCGATCTTTGCGATCGTGGCTCTTGGGGTGGGCTTTTTCTCAGGCCTCAGGGACTGCAAGGCTTCGATGGTAAGCACTGCGACCAGATACATCAATGAGCATAACATGTATGATTATCAGCTGATCTCGACCTACGGCATCGATGATGAAAGCGTTGATCTGGCAAAAAAGGCCGAAGGAGTCTCAGGCGCGGAGGGATCCGTGCAGGTGGATGTTCTCGCAGAATCGGGAGGCGGCGACGAAGCGGCACTTAAGGCAATATCCCTGCCTGAAAACATAAACACTTTGCGCGTCGTAACGGGAAGACTGCCGGAGGCTGCGGACGAGTGCGTGGTGGATGATTACCACATCGACAGCGAAGGGTATCGTGAAGGCGACACTATCGTCCTTACGGATTCAAACGATGAAGATACGCTCAAACAGTTCCGGAGCAGGGAATACAAGATAGTCGGAACGGTCAATACTCCGGTATATCTTGACTACCAGCGCGGCTCGACGGACATAGGCAACGGGAGCCTTGAGACCTTCTTCTTCATCGGCAGGGATTCATTCGACACTGACTACTACACACAGCTGTATCTGACCCTCGACGGGGACGGGCAGCCTTTCACTCAGGAGAAAGAGGACCAGCTTGAGGCTGCAGAGGACAGCATGAAGGATCTTGCTGAGAAGATAACTGCAGCAAGGCGGCAGACTGCCATGGCGGATGCTCAGGAAGAGCTGGATGAAAAGAAGCAGGAATACGAAGATAATCTGGCAAAGTATGAAGACGAGAAGGCCAGGGCCGAAAGAGAGATGGACAAGGCTGAGTCTGAGCTCAATAAAGGCCAGAAACAGATAAACAGCGCCAGAAAGAAGGCAAAGTCCACTCAGACTGATCTTGAAAAGAAGGAAGGCGAGCTGTCCGGACAGCTCGATAAAGTGAATTCCGGAATAAGTCAGCTGAATGAGGGCAAAGCGAAGGCTGAAGCAGGGCTGAAACAGGCGCAGGAGACTGCAGCGGGACTCAGGCAGCAGAAGGCGGCGCTTCAGGCGCAGCTTGAACAGGCGGAAGCCGCTGCAGCGGCAGACCCTGAAAATGCAGAGGCAGCAGCTGCAGCAGAGCAGCTCAGGGGCAGCATCGCTCAGCTGGATGCCGGGATAACTGCTGCAGACGAAGGCGCTGCGCAGGCCTCATCAAGCCTGAAGGACATCAACACAAAACTCGCTGAAGCAGAGGCCGGAAAAAAGCAGCTTGAAGACGGTATCTCGCAGGTAGAGGGCGGCCTGGAGCAGACTCAGGACGGGCTCAGTGAGATCAGCAGGCAGCAGAGGAAGATAGACCAGGGCCGCAGGACGCTCAGAAGCGAGAGAAACAGGGCGGAGACTGAATTCGAAAAGGCCGAAAGAGAACTCGAAGATGCGAAGGACAAGCTGGATGAGGCTCAGGAGAAGATCGATGACATGGAGCTCGGGAACTCGTATGCTCTGTCGCGCATGGACAATGCGGGCTACTCGTCCTTCGACAGCAACTCCAGCATAGTCAGCAACATAGCCAAGATATTCCCTGTTTTCTTCTTCCTGATCGCGGCGCTTGTATGCATGACCACGATGACCAGGATGATAGACGAGCAGAGGACGCAGATAGGCATCCTCAAGGCTCTGGGATACAGCAATGCGCAGATAGTGGGCAAGTACATGTTCTACTCGGGCAGCGCTGCGTTCCTTGGAGCAGTCACAGGATTCTTCATAGGCTGCAAGGTCTTCCCTGCGGTCATATGGGATGCATACACGATGATGTATGATTTCAGCGATGACGTGGATTATATAATCGACCAGAAACTCGGACTTATCTCGCTTACGGCGGCACTCCTGTGCTCGATG
>CAMIWY010000079.1 GCA_946402595.1 uncultured Clostridia bacterium | reverse complement strand
TCATGGAAATGATCGACCGGGATCCGCTGGTCAAAAAAGTCCCTGAAGCAGTATCTGAGGATTCTATCAGGGAAATGGTCGATAATCTCGGAGATCCGTACGCAGCTTACTACACTCCGGAAGAATATGCCAAATTCACAAGAAACTTCAATGCTGATTATGTCGGTATCGGCATCCTTGTTGAACAGAACGACCAGGGCCTGTTCGTAATGCAGGTGTATGACGACGGACCGGCGGACAAGGCAGGCATGAAAGCCGGAGACGAGATCGTAAAAGTGGACGGCGTAGTCCCTGAAAACATTGATGACGCTGTAAACAGGATGACCGGTGAAGATAAGACCAAGGTTACGGTAACGGTAAAAAGAGGCGGCAAAGAGCTTGACCTTAATATGACTAGAGCTCCTATCAACCTTGATTCTGTCGGATATGCGGTCAGTGATGATGATCCGGAAGTCGGATACATAAGGATCGCGATCTTTGCTGAGGACACATGCGATGAATTCAAGGACGCTGTTAAGGAGCTTCAGGGCAAGGGCTGTGACAAGTTCATCCTGGATCTCAGAGACAACGGCGGCGGTCTTACCCAGGCAAGCCTGGATATTGCAGACTATCTGCTCCCTGAATGCATGATAATGACGGAAGTCAACAAGGATGGCAGCGAGAAGGAGTACAAGTCCGATAAGAGCGCTGCAGACCTCGACATGGTGGTTCTTGTCAATGAGAATACAGCAAGCGCTTCTGAGATCCTGACTGCGGCAATAAGGGATAACAAGGCGGGCACGGTCATCGGAACAAAAACCTACGGAAAAGGCGTGACGCAGATGTCGCACCAGTTCAAGGATGGCTATGCAATCAAACTGACGATCACCGAATATCTGACACCTAACGGCGATCATGTTCAGGATAAGGGGATCGAGCCTGATGTAAAGGCAACGAACGAAGATATCCTGGACAAGGCGCTCGATGAGCTTAAGGACTGATGGTCATATACTATACACACAGTTACAGCAATAAAAGAGGCGAGAGTCACAGACTGCTGCAGTGCGCAATAGCCTGTTATCTTAAGGAAAACGGATACAGCGAAGATGATGCAGCGGCAGAGAGCAAAACACTCACTGCCTCACTTTGCATCGAAGGAGAATACGGCAAGCCTGCAATCCCCGGTTTTGCCCCGTTCTCGATCTCGCACAGCAACAATACATGGGCAGTGCTGATCGCAGAATCAGACGATGGTGCACAAAGATGCGGCCTGGATGTCCAGTACCGCAGAAAGACGGAGGCAGTATCCGTTGCAAAGCGGTTCTATGCAGCAGAAGACGCAGAAATGGTGTGTGCGGCTGTGACTGCCGGCGCGGATGCGGCGGAGGACGTATTCTTCTGTCTGTGGACCAGAAGGGAAGCCCTTGTAAAAGCAGCAGGTGAATCTGTCGCGGCTACTGACTTTCCGGCAGTAAACGGAGATGCAGCTGTATTCAGAGATACTGAGTACATCATTGCGGATGTAAGGATATCCGGTGCCGGACTGTATGCTGCGGCATGCTGCGACGGAACTCAGATGCCGGTGAGGACATCAGAACTATGAATGAGAAGAACAGAAAGTCTGCCATGGAGGCTGCATACTCATACCTTGATACAAGGATGCGAACGAAGGCCGAAGTGGAACGCAGGCTTAAGGAAAAAGGATATACTGAAGACGAGATAACCGGAGCTGTCAATGAGCTCATCGGAATGAGATATCTCGATGATTACCAGTATGCTCTGAGATATTACGAATACAACAGAGAGAAAAGACGCGGCTCGGGCAGGGCTGCAGGAGAACTTGCTGAAAAAGGCGTGGACCCGGAGACCATAAGGAATGCGAGGGAAGACTTCCTGTATTCTGAGAAGGTGGATGAGTATGAGGATGCTCTGGCAGTAGCACTGAAGGAGCTCGAGCTGAAGCCGGGATTTGATGAGAAGGCCTCTGCCAGGATAGGGCGCAAGCTCGACGGGAGAGGATTTGCCAGGAGCGACATATTCAGGGTGCTTGAAGAACTGAGGCGCCGCTGCGGAGAAGAGTGATGAGTAACGAACGATATTCAAGAACTGTAAAAATGACCGGTGAAGACGGCCTTTCCAGACTCAGGGCTGCCAGTGTCATTGTCATAGGCAACGGCGGCGTGGGATCATATGCGGCTGAAGCGGTCGTCCGCGCAGGCGTCGGCCATGTCACCTTCATGGACGGCGATGCTGCTGCTCCGAGCAACCTGAACCGTCAGCTGGTGGCGCTGACATCCACTCTCGGCAGGAACAAGGCAGAGATCATGGCGGAACGGGCGAGAGACATAGATCCCGATACAGAGGTCACGGCTCTCCCGAGGTTCTACCGCGAGGATGATGACCTTGACCTTACACAGTATGACTGGATCATCGACGCCATAGATGATGTCAATGCGAAGGCTGCACTTATCTGCAAAGCGAAGGAGCTGGGCGTCAACATCATTTCCGCTATGGGCGCTGCAGGTAAGACCGGAACTGACTTCAAGGCTGCTGATCTGGCGAAGACAAGTGTCTGCCCACTCGCAAGAGTGATGAGAAAACGCCTTAAGGAGAAGGGTATAGAACACTTGCCTGTCGTATATTCTGAGGAAAAACCGGTCCCTAGGGACGGAGACCTCGGGACTCTCAGCTATGTACCGGGTTCCGCAGGGCTGACGCTTGCGGGATATGTTATAAGAGCGATAGCTTTCGGGGAAGAGTAATGAAGATATTTGCCATCTCAGATCTTCATCTGGCATTCAATGAGAATATCGACAAGCCAATGGATAAGTTCGGCGAGGGATGGGAAAACCACGCCGATAGGCTCAAGGCTGCCTGGGAGGAATCCATCTCAGACAGCGATCTTGTGCTGATCCCCGGTGATATATCATGGGGGCTCAGGCTTGAGGAGGCCGTCGCAGATTTTGACTGGCTGCATTCTCTGCCTGGTACCAAGATCATATCCAAGGGCAATCACGATCTGTGGTGGGGCAGGATAAACTATCTGAATTCTCTCTATGATGATATCGTGTTCCTGCAGAATGAATGCTATGTGCCGGAATGCGGCGGGATCGTGGTTGTGGCGTCCAGAGGATGGCCATATCCCGGATCCGAGGAATACACTGAACATGATGAGAAGATATATGCAAGGGAGCTGCAGCGTCTCAGGCTCGGCCTCGAGGCAGCGAAGGCGAAAGCGCCCGGTTCCCGGATAATAGCTTGCCTGCATTATCCTCCGTCTGATCCGGGAGGAAGGCAGACGGGATTTACCGACCTTCTGGAGGAATACGGCGTGTGGAAATGCATATACGGGCATCTGCATGGATTTCCGGCATTCGGAAGAGGGATCAAGGGCGAGCTGAGAGGCGTTCAGTACCAGCTGGTAGCGCTCGATTACCTCGGAGCAAAGCCAAAACTTATATATGACAGTACAGAGGAACCAGGGGAAACAGAGTAAAAATGAAATATGCTTTCATAGTCAATCCGGCTTCGGGACAGGGAAAACACGACAGAGGTATAGCGACTGAGATCGAGGATCTTATAAAGGGCAATCCGAACAGAGATATCAAACTGTATTATACGAGAGGCGAGACAGATGCCACATATCTTTCCGGTCTGCTTGCTGAAGAAGCGGCAATGACCGGGGATGATATAGTCATCTTCGCATGCGGAGGAGACGGCACCGTCCAGGAAGTTGCAAACGGCATATATGGTCACGACAACGCAGTCCTCGGCGTGGTTCCTGTGGGAAGCGGAAACGATTTTGTCCGCCAGCTTGGAATAAAGAAAGGCAACGGCAAAAGCTATCTCAATCTGCCTGAACAGCTCGATGGAATGGTCACTAAGATGGACCTCATCAGAATGTCGTGGATAGAGAAGGGTGAGGAAAAGACAAGATTTATAACCAACGGGATCAATATCGGATTCGACGGCAACACAGCTATTCTTGCGCACAGTCTGAAAAGGCTGCCGCTTGTATCGGGAACGGGCTCATACCTCATGGCAGTTGCGGCCAACCTTGCCGGAAAGAAGGGACAGAAACTCAGGATCACTGCTGACGGAAAGGACTTCCATACAGGAAAGCTGCTCCTTGCAACGGCTGCCAACGGAGGATTCTGCGGAGGCGGAGTCCGGAGCTGCCCGAATGCAGACCTGTATGACGGACTCATCGAACTCCTCGCGATCAAGGATCTGCCGAGAAGGAAGTTCGTGGCGCTTTTCCCTAAATACAAAGCGGGAAAGCTGTTCAGCATCAAAGGCGTAGAAGACATCGCAGCCTACACTCAGGCCAGGAATATCCTGATCGAGCCGATGCTGGCACCTACCATGAAGTTCGTCGGAGACGGCGAGATATTTGAGACGGGGGCGCTGAGAATCGACGTTGAACCTAAGGCGATCAAAGTGCTGGTCATTGCATAAACATTCAACCGGGAGATACATCGCTTCAAGCGATAATACATATGGAAAAAGACGGAAGAAAAATAAGCAAAGTAATCAATGGAATCAGAAGAGCAGCGGCTGCATCAGTGCTGCTCATTCTTATGGTGAGCCTCATGGCGGTATATCCGTTTGCTGCAGAAGAGACCTCTGAGGGACAGGCGGAGACGGCTGCTGAATATGCACACGGCATGACTGTGACAGGAGAGGCCGTTAAGTGCAAGGGAGGCACGCTTGCTGATCCTGTCGGTGACCTTAATGCGGAGGCTCCGGATATAAAAGCTGAATGTGCGGTCCTGTATTCACTTGACCTGGGAGAATTCGTTTTCAGCAAGAATGCCGACAGGAAGATAGACCCATACAGCACTACCAAGATACTTACCTGCTGGCTGGCACTTAAGAACCTCGACAAAGAACAGGTGGTTACGGTGTCTGAAAATGCGACTCAGGTGTATGAGGCGGGCACGACCATATGGCTCAAGCCGGGCGAGCAGATCCGTGTCATCGACCTCGTCTACGGCGCAATGCTGGAGTCCGGCAATGACGCAGCGTATGCTCTCGGAGAAGCAGTAGCCGGCAGCGAGTCTGATTTTGCCGACCTCATGAATAAGACTGTCGCTGAATGGGGATGTGAGAATACTCATTTTGTCAATGCCAACGGCTGGAAGAATGAGAACCACTATACTACAGTGCATGACATGGCTGTAATCATGACAAAGTGCCTCGAGAACAAGGAACTGATGGACATCTCCATCACGAAGAAATATACGGCTCCTGCTACCAACCTGACAAGTGCAAGGGAAATGAAGAACTACTTTCTCGGGTCCATCGACAATGACGACATCATGACATGCGGAAAGACCGGGTCATGGAGCGAGGATGACTGCGGACTGGTGGCATCGTTCACTGAAGACGGTCTCAGCGAGGTAATGGTCGTCCTGAGAGACTCAGAAAAAGGAAGGGCGGAAGATGCAAAGATCCTTGCAGATTATGCTCATCGCGTAACACCGGGGTATGCCGTACCTGCGGCAGGCAGCAATGTCAAGACCGTGTGGGTAAGACACGGAGAAAAGACCAGAGTAGACCTTGTAGCGGATGGAGCAACGTATGCATATCCTGCTGAAAACAAGGTGAGGGCAATCAGAACTGAGATCGAGACTGAAAAGCTCGAAGCGCCGGTGAAGAAGGGTCAGGAGGCAGGCAAGATCAGCGTATATCTCGGGGATGAGCTGATTGGAGAGCACAAGCTGGTTGCATCCGAAGACATTGAAACAGGATGGCTGCCGTCATACCTGTACATCTCCAACAAGGCCACAATGAACGCACTCAAGGTAATCGGACTGTTCGTCCTGCTTCTGCTGCTTGTCAGCACTATAGGGAGAAAGAGTGCAAAGAAACGGAGAGCAAAGAAAGAAGCCAGGAAGAGGCTTCGTGAAAAATACAGAGACAAGCACTGAGCTTCTGACAGCCGGCGCCGGGACTATCTGATCATCAGTAACCGGAGCCGGTTATTTGTTTTTTGCGCATGAAATAGTACGGGATCAGAAGAACCGCGGTACTTATCCATGAAACCGGATAACTCATCAGCACTATCTGTATAGTGTGCATGCGCGGGAGCAGCAGGAGCAGCCACGGCGTCCTCACAAGAAGGATCCCTCCAAGGGTGAATACTGTGGGCCACTTTACATCACCGAATCCCCTGAGACATCCCGAAAGGATCTCTATCAGCGAGCATATGATGTATGTGGGCACAAGGAAGTAGATCATATGCACTCCTATGCCTATGACCTTGCTGTCACGCAGGAACAGGCTCAGAAGCGGTCTGGCAAATCCGCAGAACAGACCGATGACAATAATGCTTGTGACCATGGAAATCAGAAGTATAGTCCTGACGCAGCGGAATATGCGGTCAGTTCTGCCTGCACCGTAGTTCTGGCCGCAGAATGTAGTTGCCGTGATCGTCAGTGCTGAGCAGAATACCCAGTAGACAACATCGAGTTTGCCGTATGCAGCCCAGGCAGCAATAGTATCTGTGCCGAATGAATTGATGCCGGCCTGAATGATTATATTGGTCAGTCCGTATGTGAGAGCCTGAAGGCTGCCGGGGAAGCCGATCCTTAGCTGGGAGGAGAGAATCCGGCGGTCGAAGGCTATACTTGTC
>CAMIWY010000078.1 GCA_946402595.1 uncultured Clostridia bacterium | reverse complement strand
ACCGGCACTCATTGAGGCTTGTAACGCGGCCAAAGCGGGCAGGATTGGTGCCACTCGGAGGTGGTGTTCAGCGCACAGGGTCTTAGGATGATTCCAGCTGCCATCCCTCTCTCAGAAGGCCCTATTGTGTACCTACTGTCCTCGTCAACGTTTTACCCGCAAATGATAACTCTAGCGGTTATAAATGTCAAGAAATGAGATCGGAAATGATTTTGAAAAGTACACCACCGCCAAGACCCTGGATCAGAAGGCAGCCTGCAAGCAGTGCCACAAAAAAGATCACGAGAGCTTTTCGTACTCCGCCCTTACGCAGTACATCTCCGATCGTATCGTACTCATCACCCTCTTTTCTGTTAGCTCTGATATCATCAGGAATGTTATCTCTGAGTTCAGAATTATTCATTATTTGTGCCTTTCACTGTAAATTTCTGTCAGGCTTCCGATATTGGTACTCTAAAATATTACGGCCTGATCTCGATAATTTCCTCAGATGCTACAGCAGCATCTACGAGTGCCTGTACATCGAGTGCAGATTCAGATGCCTCGATTCTGTCGAGTTTAGGCTTGGTAACCGGGTGCTTAGGCAGGAATACCGTACAGCAGTCCTCATAAGGCTGGATGGAGATATCGTATGTTCCGATCTCGCGTGCCTTATCCATGATATCGACCTTATCCATAGCGATAAGCGGTCTCATTACCGGCATCTTGACGACTGAGTCTGTTACAACGAGTGCCTCTGCTGTCTGGCTTGCTACCTGACCGAGGTCCTCGCCTGTGATGAGCATCATGTCACCGTTCTTGACTGCGATAGCTTCTGCGATTCTCATCATGAATCTGCGGACGAGAAGTGTCGTCTCGTCTTCAGGGCAGTGTGTAACGATCTGCTCCTGTATAGGCAGAAGATTGATGACATGCATTCTGACTGTACCCATGTATCCTGCAAGGACTCTTACAAGATCCTCGACCTTCTTCTGAGCCCTCTGGCTTGTGTAAGGATATGAATGGAAATGAACTGCCTCGATGCTCATTCCTCTCTTGGCCATCATAAAAGCAGCTACAGGGCTGTCGATACCGCCGGACATAAGAATGAGGCCCTTTCCGTTGGTTCCGAGCGGGAGTCCGCCAAAACCTCTGATCTTGTCTCTGAAGATATATGCGCCTTCGCGTCTTACATCCACAGTGAGTGTGACCTGCGGATCATGTACATCTACTCTCAGCACTTTGCATGACTTGAGGATGATAGCTCCGACAATGCGGCCGATCTCAGGAGACTGGACTGCAAAAGACTTATCTGCTCTTTTGCCCTTGACCTTGAATGTCTGAACGCCTTCCTCATCGATGATCTTCTGCATGAATTCAGCAGCTACTCTGCCGATCTCATCGATGTTCTTAGGCGCCTCAACTGCAGGGCTTACAGATGCAACACCGAAGACTCTCACGCATTTTGCAATAACATCGTCTTCCGGAATATCTGCAGGGACCCTTACGAACATGAGACCGTCGATCCACTTTGCTTCAGCGTCTTCATAGCATTCGATCGCTTTGCGTACTCTTTCGAGGAGGATCCTCTCAAAGTACGGCTTGTTCATTCCCTTGAGCGCTACTTCACCGCAGCGGACTATATATAATTTCTTTTCCAAAATATTTGCTCCAATCTTCTTACTTATTCTCAGCATGAGCTGCATCCGTCACCGTTCACTCCTTCAGGATGATCTACCTGAAACTTCCCAGTTTGCGGAATCTTGTTACAGCCGCTTTAGTCTTTTCGATGACTTCATCCATCTCCTCAATAGTGTTGAACTCCGAGAAGCTGAACCTTATAGCGCCTTCAATTGCTTTGTGATCCAGTCCCATAGCCTGCAGCACGTGGCTGTCACCTGTCTTGTGCGATGAGCAGGCTGAACCTGTTGACACATATATCCTGTCCTGTTCAAGCGTATGAAGCAGGACTTCGCCGCGGGTACCTTTGAATGTCACATTCAGCACTGACGGACATCTCTTACCGTAGTCATGAAGTGTAAAGCCCAGCTCTTCAGGTCCGTTCAGAATGACATCCGGGAGTTCCGTCATGAGCCCCTTGCGTAGGTACCCGTTTACTTCAGCCATCTTAGTCATTTTGCCCATGAGATCATCATGAGACATCCTTGCAGCAAGTCCGAGTCCGGCAATGCCTGTAGTGTTCTCAGTCGAAGACCTGTACCCGTTCTCCTGTCCGCCTCCGGTGATGAAAGCCGGAAGCTTGAGATCCTTGTTCATGTACAGGAATCCTATGCCTTTAGGCCCGTGGAACTTGTGTCCGCTGACCGACACGAGATCGAACTGCGCGTCATCCATAGGTATCTTACCAAAAGCCTGAACAGCATCTGTATGGAAAACTATCCTTGTGCCATGCTGTCTGTTGTAGTCCCTTACTGCCTTTGCAGCCGGAAGTACAGGCATGATCGCACCGGTCTCGTTGTTCACTGTCATGATCGATACAAGAATGGTATCATCGCTGAGTGCAGCGGCGACATCATCAGGATCGACGCATCCGGTCTTGTCTACATTGAGATATTCTACAGAAAAGCCATCATCCGCCAGCCTTCTGCATGTCTCAAGCACAGCAGGATGTTCTACACGTGTCGTAAGGATGCGGCTTCCCCTTCTCTTCATCTTGCGGGCTGTGGAAATGAGAGCCATATTATCGCTTTCTGTTCCGCCTGAAGTGAAGATAACCTCTCCGCCCGGATACATGAGATCTTCTATATTCCTTCTCGCATCGAAAAGGATATTGCCTGCATCGAATCCGAGTGCATGGAGTGATGAAGGATTGCCGTAATTCTCCTTAGCCATCCTGTACATCAGCTCAGTGACTTCATCATATTGTCTTGTAGTTGCGCTGTTATCGAGATAAATCATGATTATCCATATCCCTACAAAGGCTCCCCGTTACGAGGAGCCTTTTATAGTGTTTCATATAGTAATTGTACTTATTATTTAGCGAATTCAGTCGCTTTGGTCTCTCTGATAACGTTGACCTTGATCTGTCCAGGATATTCGAGTTCAGCCTCGATCTTCTTGGCGATCTCTCTTGCGAGCATAGGTACTTCGTCATCCTTGACCTGGTTAGGCTTGACAGCGACTCTGATCTCTCTGCCGGCCTGGATAGCGTATGACTTGTCAACGCCCTTGGTCGAGTTAGCGATCTGCTCGAGGTTCTCGAGTCTCTTGATATAGGACTCAAGTGTCTCTCTTCTTGCGCCCGGCCTTGCAGCTGAAAGTGCATCGGCTGCGCCTACGAGCATGGCTTCAAGTGTGGTTGCCTCAACGTCTCCGTGGTGGGACTCAACTGCGTTGATGACCTTCCAGGATTCCTTGTACTTCTTACAGATGTTGACGCCTATCTCAACATGTGTTCCTTCAACTTCGTGGTCGATGGACTTGCCGATATCGTGGAGTAGTCCGCCTCTTCTTGCAAGCTTCGGATCAAGACCGAGCTCTTCAGCCATCATGCCGGCAAGTGTTGCGACCTCGATGGAGTGCTGCAGTACATTCTGTCCGTAGGATGTTCTGTACTTGAGTCTTCCGAGCAGCTTGACAAGTTCAGGATGGAGATTGTGTACGCCTGTCTCGAAGCATGCACGTTCTCCCTCTTCCTTGATGATGTTGTTGACTTCCTTGGTCGCCTTCTGGACCATCTCCTCGATCCTTGCAGGATGGATACGTCCGTCAACGATCAGTTTCTCAAGAGCGATCCTTGCGATCTCTCTTCTTACAGGGTCGAATCCTGAAAGGATTACTGCCTCAGGTGTATCATCGATGATGAGGTCTACGCCTGTCAGTGTCTCAATGGCTCTGATGTTGCGGCCTTCTCTTCCGATGATCCTGCCCTTCATATCGTCGTTAGGCAGGCTGACAACAGATACTGTACTTTCTGTGACCTGATCTGCTGCATATCTCTGGATAGCTGTTGTGATGATCTCTCTGGCTCTCTTGTCGCCTTCTTCCTTGGCTTCGTTCTCGATCCTTACGATCATCTCGCTGGCATCCTTGCGGATGTCGCCTTCAACTTCCTTGAGGAGTATCTCGCGGGCTTCCTCTCTTGAATATCCCGATATTCTCTCGAGCTCTGCGACCTGCTTGGCGATATACGCATCGATTTCTTTGTGTTTTTCATTCATCGACTGCTCTCTCTTGGAGAGACCGTTCTCACGCTTCTCTATGTTCTCAAGCTTGCGGTCGATGTTTTCTTCCTTCTGAAGAATTCTTCTTTCGGACTTCTGAACTTCGTTCCTTCTGATCTTGAACTCTTTCTCGTAGTCCTCTCTCAGCCTGTGTATTTCCTCCTTTGCCTCGAGAATCTTCTCTTTTTTCAGATTCTCTGCAGTATTCTGCGCGTCGAGCAGCATGTTCTTGGCCTGCATCTCAGCGCTTCCGATTGCTTTTTCTCCGATGTTCTTGCGATAGATATAACCAATCAGTATACCGACAATAAGGAATACAATGCCGATGACAACAGTCATTACTGATGACATGTGCACCTCCTTATGTTATTGAATTTGTAATATATACATATTGTATCTGACCGGTCCTGAAACCACATCAGATAGTCAAATTGCATAATAATACTCATTAATTATACTTATATCATTATTGCCAGTCAATGAGTATTATTACCGCAGAAGAGCACCCCTGAAGGTGCTCTTCTCTGCCTCTTACTTATTATATTTCATGTAGTCTTTCATCATGCTTTTCTCGAGTCTCAGCATGTATATCCAGTTTCTAAAACTACGGTCATACGGCGCGAGCTGGAACCGGTAAAAACTGTCTGCCGGTATGCGGTGCACCCTGTCCTTTCCGATCGCCCGTGCCAGATTGGCTCTGGAGACATTGCTTACAATGAAAGGTCTGTCTGCAACTTCATACCCTGCATCAGCCGGTCCTGACCCTGCAAGATAATCTTCGGCCAGCAGGCGCGCATAATTCATCCCGCTTGCAGTCATGTAATAGTTGCTCCTGCCCTGTCTGATATTGATCTCAAATACTACATAACCGCCCCGTTTCCTGTCGTACTGGATATCAAAATGGCATATGCCGGTAAAACCGATCTTTTCAAGAAAAGCGGCGAGTGTCTGCATGAGCCCGTCATCCCTTGCACCGCATATCGCATTGTAATTGCCTATCAGCTCCGGAGTCCTGTCATGCATAAGGATCTGGCCGCCGGACATCATTCTGACTTTGCCGTTCCTGTCGCAGTAGGCAGAATAGATGAACATAGAATCATCATCACCGTCAACATATTCCTGCACGATAAACTTGTCAGGGTATCCGGAAGCCTTGATACGCCCCATGATTTCTCTGAACTGCTCAGGCGTATCTATGCGGTAGCCTTTCTGCTTCCCCTCAACTTCATAATTGAAGTATATGACATTGCTTGATGGCTTGATGAATACAGGATACTCAAATGGGATCTCAAAAGTGTCAGGCTCGTCCGACACGCAGTCAAAAACGACACTTTTCGGGTAAGGAAGTCCGTACTCCTCGCAGACCTCATAGAATGAATCCTTGTCATCCAGTCTGTCAAACAGCTCCTCAGAAATGACAGGTACTATAAAATCGTCACTTATGTCCTCGATAGCCTTCTTGTTGTGTATGATGTGCCTGACATAATCGTCGTTTGTGGCAAATACGAACTTTTTGACACCAGGGTACTTCTCTTCAACCTCTGTGAGCAGCCTGATCAGCACATCGCTGTCGAGCAGGTCAGCATCATATAATCTGTCAGAAAACAGTCTGCTGCGGGCAGTCGGGAATATAGGAATTCTCCCAAGCATCACGGTCCTGACCCCATATGCCTCATAGAAAGCACGGGCAACACCATAGCAGTTCATATCTCCGCCGAGTGCAACTGCCATGAAGTCCGTATTTATGGTTTTTCCTGTCTGTCTGTCCGTAATTGCCATAATAATTTATCAGTTTACTACACTTTATTCTTCAACAGATTTCCTGAGACGCCTGTTCATCAGCCTGTGATATACCGGTATCAGCTTGCTGTAAGCAAGGAAAACCGGCTTGTTGAGGATATAATCGAACTCTCCGATGAACTCAGTGAGTTCTCCGCCCCATTTCTTCTTGAATTCATACAGTCCGGCAGTGCTTCCTGCTTCCTCAGGCCTTCCGACCGTACCGAATACATCGAAGACTTCCCGTCCTTCTTCCTTCGCATCTCTTATCTGCTTCTGATAAACAGCATAATTGGCGAAGAACTTGCCGTAATCCATGTCATTGGCAGCGTACAGAGCCCACGTCTTGTCTGCGTACTGCGCATCGAGATATGTAGAGACGATGACTTCAGTCTTAGGCTTGTCTGCCAGACCTTCGAGCTGTTTTTCGACAGCAACGAGTTTCTTTTCAGCCTCTTTGATCTTGCCTGCGACCTTCTTGCCCGTCTTTCCTTCAAGCTCAGCAAGTTCAGCCTTCACATTCTCTCTGTCATTTTCCAGCTTGGCTATTATCTCAGGCACATTCACCTTGCCGAAATACAGCCTTGCAAGTCCGCCGGCCGACATTATGTCGAAGAAATAGCTGAAAAACTCAGGATCATGAGAGTAGAATCCCTGCCTCTTCTCAGTCATTTCCATAAGTCTGGTGAACTCAC
>CAMIWY010000077.1 GCA_946402595.1 uncultured Clostridia bacterium | reverse complement strand
AGATGACGATACTCATGTACCGCAAGGTGCTCGGCATCGACTGGGACGACATGGTCGTTGCGTACATCTCTGATGATCATCCTGAGTATGAGGGCAAAACGATCCCGCAGTGCGCTGCTGAGGAAGGCCTCGACAACCTCGACATGTACCTCAAGCTGGTCGACCTGTCGAACAGAGCCGGCAGCATCTACCTCGGCAAGTACTACAATGCAGACATCGTACGCCGCCTGATGAACGATGAACTCTCGGTATTCATGACTGATGCGTGGGTAGAGGAGAAGGGTCTTCAGAACATAGCTGCATTCCAGACCTTCCCGCAGTTCTTCCTGTTGGCTATGAAAGATGGAATTCCTATCCAGAAGGTTGTCCGCAAGATGACCGGCCTGACTGCTGACCGTTATCAGATCCCTGAGAGAGGATACCTGAAGCCGGGATATAAGGCAGACATCACTGTCATAGACCTCGACAATATGAAGGTCAACGAGGACAAACCTGATTTCAGACCTGAGGGCATTGAGTACGTATACATAAACGGACAGCCTGTACTGGAAGAAGGAAAGTATGTAGGCGGAAGAGCCGGAGAGGTAGTGCTCAAGCCTAAAAAGAAGTAAACAAGAGGCAGTTTATAAGCCTTATAAAAAGCGCAAAGGCAGATAACACAAGGTGATGCCTGAAGACTGAACTATAAATAATAAGAAAAAACGGAAAGCATCTGCTCCCTCCTGCGATGGCAGTGAGAAGGGCAGATGCTTTTCCGTGTATCAGAAAGGTAATTACTATTATTCCGGTGCTTATTATCCTTAATTATTCTTCTGGCTGAGGAGGCACGAATGCGAGTCCCTTTGCCAGGTCTTCATCCGTAGGGATGTAGTCGGTCATCGTACCATCGTTGAACTGCTGATAAGCCACAAGGTCGAAGTATCCTGTTCCGGAGAGACCGAAGAGGATGACTTTTTCTTCACCAGATTCCTTGCACTTCATGGCCTCATCTATCGTCGCTTTGATGGCATGGCTGCTCTCAGGAGCAGGCAGGATGCCTTCTGCACGGGCAAATACTTCAGCTGCTTCGAACACCTCAGTCTGCTCATAAGCGACAGCTTCCATCAGTCCCTGATCGTACAGCTCTGAAAGGATAGTGCTCATTCCGTGGAATCTGAGACCGCCTGCATGTATAGGCGAAGGCATGAATCCGTTTCCGAGAGTGTACATCTTTGCGAGCGGGCATACTTTGCCGGTGTCGCAGAAGTCGTACAGGTACTTTCCTCTTGTAAAGCTAGGGCAGGATGCAGGCTCAGCTCCGATGATCCTGTAATCCTTCTCGCCTCTCAGCTTCTCTCCCATAAATGGTGCGATCAGACCGCCGAGGTTGGATCCGCCGCCTGTACATCCGATGATTATGTCAGGGGTGACGCCGAGCTTCTCGAGCGCCTTGTGTGCTTCGAGTCCGATCACGCTCTGGTGAAGAAGTACCTGATTCAGCACGCTTCCGAGGACGTATCTGTAACCTTCTCTTGTAACTGCGGCTTCAACGGCTTCCGAGATGGCGCAGCCAAGACTTCCGCCTGTTCCCGGGAACTCTGCGAGGATCTTCTTTCCTACTTCAGTTGTATCCGAAGGTGATGCGGTTACCTCTGCGCCGTATGTCCTCATGACTTCACGGCGGAAAGGCTTCTGCTCGTATGAAGTCTTGACCATGTATACTTTGCAGTCGAGGCCGAAATATGCGCACGCCATTGACAAAGCTGTACCCCACTGTCCTGCGCCTGTCTCGGTCGTTACGCCCTTGAGGCCCTGCTTCCTGGCATAGTATGCCTGCGCAGCGGCTGAGTTGAGCTTGTGACTTCCGGAAGTGTTGTTTCCTTCGAACTTGAAATAGATCTTAGCAGGTGTTCCGAGCGCCTTCTCCAGATTGTAAGCCCGGACCAGCGGCGACGGTCTGAATGTCTTGTAGTAATCTCGTATTTCTTCAGGAATCTCGAAGAATCTTGTGTCGTTGTCGAGTTCCTGCTTTACAAGTTCTGAACAGAATACACCTTCGAGCTCTTCAGCTGTCATAGGCTGCATTGTTCTCGGATTGAGCAGCGGAGCAGGTTTCTTCTCCATGTCTGCTCTCAGGTTGTAGTAATGTGTAGGGAGTTCTTCCTCTGTCAGATATGTGCGGTAATATTCCATTGCAGTAGTTCTCCTTTCATGAACCGTTTTCCTGCCACGGCTTTTCGCTGCGGCCAGTAATGTATGCCAGATCAGGAGCCCGGTTCCGCCAATGGTCAATATCACTGGGGTGCTGATATGTATCAAAAAAGCTCCCGTCCCGGCAAAAACAGATTTGCTGGGACAAGAGCTTGTCATTACAAAACAACATAAGTTTATCTCTTGCGGTGCCACCCGGCTTGGCAGAGTCGCCTCTGCCCACTCACTGCGTACCAACATACGCATCATTTGTTAACGAAGTTTTCTCTCCGTCTCCCATACTCAGGACCTGAGTCCCTTTCCTGTCGCCCTCAGGAGTCCATTCAGCTCCGCCTCCGCATGCTGCCCTCTCACCGCCGGCAGCTCGCTCATATGCAAGCATCGAAGCCTACTCACTCTCCATCTCTGGTTTGATTGGTATTAAGTTGATACATACATTAGCATCGGAAAGAGGGGCTGTCAATACAATTTGGGCAAGTTTTTGTACAAATACACAAATATACGCCTGAAAGAGGCAAAAAAGAGGACGGTATTTAGCAAAAACCACAAACAAGTTCCGGCAGACGGAATATGGCGAGATGTAGGAAGAATAGGGAGCGAGGTAAGATGATTGCAATATGTGCAGAAATACAGGGCGGCTTATGATATGATTAACCCGTCTTGAAACGATTTGCGCTGCAGGCACGAACCAGCTGAATGCGGATGAGCCTGCTGATATACAGAGAAGGGAAACAGACATGAACGCAGTAAAAGCACTTACGGAATATGCACTGGGCAAAGGCCTGATCGAAGAATGCGAATACATCTGGGCGATGAATACCATCATCGATGTTATCGGCGCGGATGACATACCTGACATAGAAGTACCGGACGAAGCTGAGCTCAGCGTCATACTTGACGCGCTCACGGATTTTGCATATGAGAACGGCACCCTGAAGGAGAACTCGGTCGTCTACAGAGACCTCTTCGATACAGAGATCATGGGCAGGCTCACACCGAGGCCGGCGCAGGTAATAAAGGAGTTCGGGGCAAAATACGCTGAGAGCCCGGAGGCTGCTACTGAGTGGTACTATGAATTCAGCCAGGATACCAACTATATTAGAAGAGACCGCATCCGCAAGGATGTGAAGTGGGTCGCTCCGACAGAGTACGGCGACCTGGATATAACGATCAACCTGTCCAAGCCGGAGAAGGACCCGAAGGCTATAGCTGCTGCCCGCAACATGCCTGCATCCGTTTATCCGAGATGCCAGCTGTGCGCTGAGAATGAGGGCTACGCAGGCAGAGTCAACCACCCTGCAAGACAGAACCACAGGATAGTTCCTATCACGATCAACGGGTCGGACTGGTTCCTGCAGTATTCGCCGTACGTTTACTATAACGAGCACTGCATCTGCTTCAACCGTGAGCATACGCCGATGAAGATAGACCGCGCTTGCTTCTCCAAGCTGCTCGATTTTGTCCGTCAGTTCCCGCACTACTTCGTAGGCTCGAATGCTGACCTGCCGATCGTAGGCGGATCCATCCTTGCGCATGATCACTTCCAGGGAGGACACTATACTTTTGCGATGGCCAAAGCGCCTGTTGAGACACCGTTCGTGTTCAGCGGCTACGAAGATGTTGAGGCCGGAATCGTAAAGTGGCCGATGTCTGTCGTAAGGATCAGCTCGGAAGATCCTGAAAGACTCATCGACCTTGCAGATAAGATCCTCGGAAAGTGGAGAGCATATACTGATGAAGAGGCATTCATCTATGCCGAGACAGAAGGAACTCCGCACAACACGATCACACCGATCGCAAGAAGACGCGGAGATAAGTATGAGCTCGACCTCGTCCTCAGAAACAACATCACAACAGAGGAGCATCCGCTTGGGGTCTATCATCCGCATGCAGAGCTGCATCACATCAAGAAGGAGAACATCGGACTCATCGAGGTAATGGGCCTGGCTGTATTGCCTGCAAGACTCAAGGACGAGCTGAGGGCTGTTGCTGACTGTCTTGCAGCCGGCGGAGACCTCAGAGCTGATGAGATGACAGCCAAGCACGCTGACTGGGCTGAGGAGTTCAGCAGCAGATACGAAATAACTGCAGATAATGCTCTGGATATAGTGCAGAAGGAGACGGGTATTGTGTTCTCGAAGGTCCTTGAGCACGCTGGTGTATATAAGAGGGATGAAGCCGGAAGAGAGGCTTTCCTGAGATTCCTGCAGACTGTTTAGGATGTGCTAAAAATACTGAATTGTACTGAAAAATATGTCAGACAATATCACCGAACTGCTTGACATCACCGGATGTATATGATTAAGTTGTAAGCGACCAAATAGGGAGTAGCTGGCGCAGAAATGCGTGACATATTTCGTCAGTACGGGAAAGATACCCCGGAATATGTTCGAAGTAGCGAGACTTTTGCCGTCGTTTTGCGGTGAAAGTCTCTTTTTATAAACAGCAACTGGTCTTCTGCCTGTTTGTCAGAGGGGCGGGACGCAGAAAGGTATAAAAAAGGGTTTAAGTTATATATGGATTTTACTAACATTATTTCGCTTCTCGGCGGAGTAGCGTGCTTCCTCTTCGGAATGTCCGTAATGGGAGACTCGCTCAAGAAAGTAGCCGGAAGCAAGATGGAGATGGTCCTGTACAAGCTGGCAGGCAACCCTGTCAAGGGTATCCTGCTCGGAACAGGAGTAACAGCAGTTATCCAGTCTTCATCTGCGACA
The DNA here is from genome assembly GCA_946402595.1 of uncultured Clostridia bacterium. Taxonomy (GTDB): domain Bacteria; phylum Bacillota; class Clostridia; order Peptostreptococcales; family Anaerovoracaceae; genus Crickella. The sequence goes on along the minus strand of CAMIWY010000077.1, from coordinate 1,746 downwards.
TCTGTCATGGTCGTCGGCTTCGTCAACTCGGGGATGATGAAGGTCCGTCAGGCCATCGGAGTCGTTCTCGGAGCCATCCTCGGTACGAGTATCACCGGATGGATCCTCGCACTGAACAGCATCGGCGGCGGATCGAGCGTAGTATCCTACTTCAGCACTGAAGTGCTTACAGGAGTTGTGGCTCTCTTCGGTATCATTCTGTGGATGTTCGCCAAGAAGACTTCATCCAAGAATGTAGGCGGAATCATGATGGGCTTTGCGGTCCTGATGTATGGAATGAGCATGATGTCAGGCTCTATCGCTCCTCTGAGAGAGGATCCGAAATTTATCGATATGCTGACAAGCTTTTCCAACCCTATCCTGGGCGTTCTTGTAGGTCTCCTGATCACCGCAGTGATCCAGAGCGCAAGTGCTGCTGTAGGTATTCTTCAGGCACTTGCCATGACCGGAGCTGTACAGTTCGACATGGCGTTCCCGATCCTGATGGGTATCGGAATCGGTGCATCTGTACCGGTAATGCTCAGTGCTCTCGGAGCCAGCACCAACGGCAAGAGAACAGCATTTGTATATCTGATAATAGATGTACTCGGCGCCATAATCGTGGGCTCTATATTCTACATTCTCAACGCTATCATCGGATTCAGCTTCATGCATACTACGATGACAATGGTAGCTGTCGCTCTGACTAACACACTGTACAGACTGGCAGTTGTTATAATCCTCGCACCGGCTATAGGGCTCCTGGAGAAAATCGTCATCGCGCTCTTCCCTGAGAGCGAAGAGGCTGCAGCCGAGCAGGCAGATATGGACAGACTCGAGTCCAGATTCCTTGACCACCCTGCACTGGCTATTGCTCAGAGCAGAACCGTAATCGACTCAATGGCTGAGAAGACGCTCGAGAGCGTTAAAGAGGCTCTTGCCATCAGACAGGAATTCAGCAAGACAGGTCTCAAGAGAGTACTCGAACTTGAAGGCGTGATCGACAGATACGAGGACAAGCTGGGAACATATATTTTCAAGATCACTTCAGCAAACCTCGATGATGAACAGTCAAGAGACGTCAACAAGTACCTCAGAGTACTGTCGGATTTCGAGAGAATGTCCGACCACGCAAGAAATGTCGGCGAAGCGGTTCAGGAGATCCAGGATAAAAAGGTCAATTTCTCTGAAATGGCTGATAAGGAGCTCCGTGTTCTTGAAAACGCAATCGGTGATATCACAGATATGACTATCAATGCGTTTATCAATAATGACAGAGCTCTGGCCATGAGAATAGAGCCGCTTGAAGAGGTAGTCGATGACCTCTGTGACGAAATCAAGGCTAACCACATAGAGAGAGTCAGCCGTCAGGAATGTACTCTTGAGAACGGATTTGTATTCAACGATCTTCTGACTGACTACGAGAGAATCTCAGATCACTGCAGCAATATCGCCGTGGATATTATCGAATCCGGTCCGGAAGGAATCAAGCTGCATGAGTATCACATGAAGCACGATTACAGATCGGATGAGGAATTCCAGAAGTACTTCAGTGAGTACAAGGAGAAATATTCATTCTAAGTTAATAGTAGCAGCCTTTGTATATATCCTCCAGGCGATAATTCTCGAAGAGCTTTTCGCAACATTTTTGTATCCTTACGGGTTGCCCGCTCTTCTGCGAGATAGCCTTCCGGATATATATACAGGCTGCATTTTATCATATTTGTGTGAGAATACCCCTATCCTCTATAGGTAGCGGGATGAATC
>CAMIWY010000076.1 GCA_946402595.1 uncultured Clostridia bacterium | reverse complement strand
GACATTGCCGATCTTACCTTTTTCAAATAGCTTATCGTACATAGTTTCTCCTTTCCTTCTTTCAGAAGCTTCTAAGGATAGCCGCGGCTGTCACGCGATCCGTCACAGCCGGGCGTGGTGAACCAAGGTTATAAGTTATCTGATTAAATTATAAAATTAACGATATCCTCCGGGCATTATCCGACTTACCCAAAACAATAAAAGACATTTGTGCACGGTGACCTAATGGCAGAATTCATGAAAAACCATAATTCACTCCCCCAGTGCAGGACATCACGGTTGTGCACTTTCCATCAGGCATATTTGGACATTATGACAATTGACTTGTTGTGCACCGTAAACTATGCTGATTTTGTCAATACAGAATAACTCTTTGTGCAGTTTAACTATGTCCCCGAGGCGCGAGGTGCACCATATGATATTCCGCGAAATAGCTGCAAGGCTCAGCAATATGTGCCAGATAGAGATCATCTCAGACTCACTTGAAACAGAGATCACAGAGGTACAGTTCATAGATTTCCGCCAGCATGAATTCAAAAGCAACGTTCTGTATTTCTGCAATACGATGCAGGGCTGTGCAGAGCTGCCGAAGCAGTGTATATTCTCTGCCTCAGTATCCGTATCTGAAATAACAACGATGCCGGATAATCTGGCCATGGTAGCGGAAAGCGATTTCGGATATGCATTCAACACTGCCTTCCAGATCATACAGGGCTCTCACAAGGATGACTATTATGATTCCATGATGAATACTCTGGAACGGGTGAAAGATGTCGACACTCTGATTGACATAGCTTCGCAGACTTTTGGCGCATCGCTGGTATTCATCGACCGCGAGTTCAGGATACTCAGCTACTCCACACAGATTCCTGTCACAGATGAGCTGTGGAAGAAGAACATTGAACAGGGATACTGCGACTACGAATTCATTCAGGCCGTCAGGTCGCTCAAATCAGTCCAGATGGCAGACTCCACAATGACGCCTATAGAAGTTTCCTGCCCGTCGTCCCCTTTCCAGAAGTTCTCGAGCAGGGTCTACTGCCACGACACGTGGATAGGCTTTCTCATAGTCATTGAGGGCTATGATTCATACCGCTCTGAACACGTCGAGATGCTGAGGATACTCAGCGGAATTCTCGGATATGCCGTAATGAAGTACGCGCCGAGTTATCTGTACATGACCAGTGATTACCACAGGTTCCTGTACAATCTCATCATCGGTGCCGATGCGGCGTCTCTTCCTGACGCATACACCAGGCTGACGTTCCCGTCGGAGCTTATAGCGATCTACTGCAAAGCAACAGGTGACGGATCTGCGTTCCCGCGTGAAGGCGCTCTGTCAGAAGAGATGACAATGATCCTTCCGGGATGTCACGTCATTGCTCAGAGAGATAACGCCACCATCATCTGCAGCAGCGAGATGATCCACAAGCTCAGCACCATAGCGGGGCTCTTCCCTGAAAAATGCAAGGTCAGGATCGGAGTCAGCCTGCGGTTCACAGATATCGGCACGCTGCGCGCACATTTCTACGAAGCCGTGGATGCATTTGAAATAGGCTGTCTTCTTGACCCGGATATTCACATATATACTTTCGAGGATTATGGTATTTATGTAATGTTCCGGACGGTGTCAGAGACCGAAGATCTCAGCAGATATCTTCATCCGGCACTGCCTAAACTGGCCTCATACGATACCGAGAACGGCACCAATCTGGAGCTGACCCTGCACACTTATCTTAAAAATTCCTGCAGCACGACGGATACAGCCAAAGCGCTTTACCTTCACAGGAACAGTGTCATCTACCGTCTGCGCAGGATAGAAGAGCTGTGCGATATCGATCTGGATGACACAGACACCAGATTCCGTCTGCGCCTGTCGTATGCCCTGAGCAATGTCATCAACCAGAAGAGAAAATGGGCCGGCAAGGACTTCAGCGCCGCCGCAAAATAGTTTTGCATAAACGATCTTGAATATGTCACAGGCCTCCGGATGTGAGGCCTTTTTATTGTCCGGCACCTGACTCAGACCGCCCTCTCCCGGGGACATTTTTCCCGCTTCATTCCTGCCGATTGTGCACCGCAGACAAATGCTTTTCTTTGTTTTGGATATGCTGAATATTGTTACCGTTTTGTGCAGATTTCATAATTAAAGTACAATTACTATCTATGTCTAAATGGCGAGGTGAAAATCATGAAAATCATTGCAAAAGTAATTGGCATCTGTGTCGCAATACTCGGAATATGCCACACAGCAGAATGGTTCCTTGAAGGCAGGAATGTCGCTAAGGCAGCAGACATTCCTGTTAAGAAAGCTCTGCCTCAGTGTCTTCTCAGAGGTTTTCTCTGGTGGAAGCCGCTCAAGAAGGAGCTCGGGCTGTAACAATCAACGGGATTCACAGGAGGTATATGTTATGAATGCAAAGAAAGTAGTAGTAGCAGGCGGTGGTGTCCTCGGAACACAGATAGGCCTCATCTGTGCTTATCACGGATATGACACAACATTCTGGCTGAGGTCAGAAGGCTCTGTCGGAAGAACACAGCCTAAGATAGACCGGTACTCATCACTCATGATTGAGGATCTGCTCAAGGCAAAGGCACTGATTGGCAACCCTATGGGAGCTTTTATGTATCCTAAGGGGCTCATCAGCGAGTGGGATGGCATTACAGCAGAGAAGATAGATGAAATGGCAGAATGTGCCAAGAAGCGTTTTGCAGAGAACGTCCATATCGAGCTCGATATGGCTGCTGCCGTCAAAGACGCATATCTGGTAATCGAGTCCATGTCGGAAGATCCTCAGGCTAAGATAGGTGTGTATACAGCGATGAAGGATCTTCTGGATCCTGACACAATTCTCTGCACCAATTCATCCACACTTCTTCCTAGCATGTTCGCAGAGTACACAGGACGTCCTGAAAAGTACTGTTCTCTGCATTTTGCCAATACGATCTGGAAGAACAACACAGCAGAAATCATGGGACATCCGGGAACCTCTCCTGAGATCTTCCAGAAGGTAGTTGAATTCGCAGCATCAATCGGAATGGTTCCTCTTCAGCTTCACAAGGAGCAGCCTGGATACATTCTCAACTCGATGCTCGTCCCTTTCCTGAGTGCAGCACAGGGACTCTGGGCCAACGGCGTATCTGATCCTGAGACCATAGATCTCACCTGGAGACTTGCAACAGGTGCTCCGGCAGGACCGTTCCAGATCCTCGATATCGTCGGCCTCGAGACAGCATACAACATCAATCAGATGAAGCCTGCTGCTCAGCAGGAAGGAACTACCGAATATAAGATCGGCAAGCTTCTCAAAGAGAAGATAGACCGCGGTGAAAAAGGAGTTAACTTCGGTAAAGGCTTCTATGAGTATTGATTTAAAAAAGGAGGAGAAAGCAGCATGAAAGATTTTGCAGGAAGAGTCGCACTTATAACAGGTGCAGCTCATGGATTCGGTAAGGAATTTGTCAAGCAGGCAGCTCAGCGCGGCATGAAGATCGCTGCAGTAGACATCATGGAAGATGATCTTAAGGCGATCGAGCCGATGGCAAAAGAGCTCGGAGCAGAAGATATCATTCTCTGCCCTTGCGATGTAACAGAGTATGAGCAGGTCAAAGCAGTAGTAGCCGGCGTTATTGAGAAGTTCGGTCAAATCGACCTTCTGATGAACAATGCAGGCGTTGCTACTTTCGGACCTGTATGGGTCGTTCCTCCTCTCGAATATGAGTGGATCATCGATACCAACCTCAAATCGCATGTCTATTTCATGCACGAGGTCATTCCGTACATGATCAAGCAGGGAACCCCTTGCAACATAGTCAACACATGCTCAGCAGCAGGTACATTCACATCAAAGAGTGCTGCAGCATATCAGGCATCAAAGTTCGGAGCACTTGCTCTGACTGAGTCCGTTTACTATGACCTCATTGCATTTGGCGTAAACAACATCCACATCAGCGCTTACTGTCCTGGTTTCATCCAGACCAACCTCGATCATTCTGAAGAGTACAAGCAGGACAAGTACAAAGTCGAGAGTCCGTACTATGGAAGCGAGCTTCACCAGAAGATGCAGGGCGCTGCCAAGTATCTGATCATGACAGGACGTGCGATTGACGAATCCGGACCGGTCGTATTCAAGGCGATCGAGGATGATCAGCTCTACATAATCACTCACGAGCACTATGACAAGTACATTCAGGCACGCTGCGAGAACATGCTCGCACGCAGGAATCCGGAGGCAGTTGAGATCGATCACAATATAAAGAGGTAATAAGGAGGCACTAATGTACGATATTTTATTCCAGAAAGGTAAGATCGGTAATGTCGAGCTGAAGAACAGGCTCGTCATGTCCCCTATGGGCAGCAACCTTGCCGAGCTTGACGGCTCATGCGGCGATGCAATGATCGCATACTATGAAGCAAGAGCCAAGGGCGGATGCGGACTTATTATTCCTGAGATCTGCCGTGTCAATGACGCTACCGGCGCAGGTTCCTTCAGACAGCTGTCTGTAACCAAGGACCGCCATATTGCAGGTCTCTCAAGACTGGCTGCTGCCATTCATAAACACGGTTCCAAGATATTCATCCAGCTCCACCACCCTGGCAGAGAGGGTGTATCCAGGCTGATCGGCGGTCAGCCATGTGTCTCGGCGTCTGACAGAGTCTGTCTGTATTCCAACCAGCCGACCAGAGCACTGACTCATGATGAAGTTCTTGAGCTCATCGAGCAGTTCAGTGACGGTGCTGTAAGATGCCAGAAAGCAGGCATTGACGGTATTGAACTTCACTGCGCGCATGGTTATCTTCTCGAGCAGTTCCTTTCGCCATACACCAACTTCCGTGATGATGAATACGGCGGCAGCTTCGAGAACAGAATGCGTTTTGTCAAAGACATCATTGACAAGATCCGCGAGAAGTGCGGTCCTGATTATGTAGTGGGCATGAGACTCTCCGTAGACGAGATGCTCGCGCACAACGGAGTAACAGAGCCTTTCATCGATCTCGAAGAAGGCATCAAGATCGTCAAGTACTTCGAGGAGGTCGGAATTGACTTCATCGATGTCAGCTGCGGTATCTACGAGACTCTCAACTGGGCTATCGAGCCTACATCATTCCCTGAAGGCTGGAGAAGACCTATGATCCAGGCTGTCAAGGATGCTGTAAACATCCCTGTAATGGCTGTATCTGCTATCCGCAGTCCTGAGATCGCTGCACAGTTCATGGAAGACGGCGTATATGATTTTGCTGAGTTCGGAAGAACATGGCTGGCAGAGCCTGAATGGGGCGTCAAGGTACAGGAAGGCCGTATCGACGAACTCAACAAGTGCATCAACTGCCTGCGCTGCTTTGAGACACTGCTGACCATCAACGCTCAGCTGCAGCCGTTCCAGTGCGCTGTCAACCCTGTAATGGGAAGAGAGCTGAAGTGCGGCAACCTCGAGCCGGTCGTCGGTGAGAAGAAAGCCGTAGTTGTCGGCGGCGGTCCTGGCGGAATGTACGCAGCAAAGACTCTCGCAGAGAGAGGTGTCAAAGTTACTCTTGTTGACAGACAGGAAGAGCTCGGCGGAACAGTCAATCTGGCTAAGCTTCCTCCTCTCAAGGAGAGAATGCAGAACTTCATAGACTACATGGGCAATCAGCTCTGCAGACTCGGCGTAGACGTTCAGCTTGGCAAGGAAGTCACAGCTGATGACATCGCAGCCATGGGACCTGACGCAGTATTACTCGCTACAGGTTCGAAGAGCATCATTCCGGCTAGCATCCCTGGTGCAGACGGTGCCAACGTGTTCACAGTTGAGCAGGCTCTCAAGGGCGAAGTCGACTTCACCGGCAAGCACGTAGCAATGATCGGCGCCGGACTCACAGGACTTGAAGCTGCTGAGTTCCTTGGCGAGAAAGGCATCAAGGTCACGATCGTTGACATGGTAGACAGACCTGCTCCTACTGCATACATCGCCAACGTCATCGATGTAATGGGCAGGATCAAGCAGATGGATGTTACTCTCGAGCTCAAGAATGCTCTCAAGGCAGTCGAGGCAGACGGAGTATGCATCGAAAACGTAGAGACAGGCGAGCAGAAGAAGATCGCATGCGATGCTGTAGTAATGTCGCTCGGTTACAAGCCTGATCAGAGCCTCAAGGCTGCTCTCGAAGAGAAGGGCATCTGTGTCAAGCTGGTTGGATCGGCTATCAAGGACGGAACGATGGGCCCTGCTACAAGAAGCGGTTATGATGTCGGAGCTTCCCTCTTCGCTGAGGCAAAGCCAAGCTTCGTAACATCGCCTGAGAAGATGGCGGCATTCGCTAAGGACTGCGCAATGAAGAAACAGGAAGGCGTATACATGCTGTATGCTACAGACCCTGCCAAGATCAGGGAGATCCTGCCGGCACCTCTCGAGCCATACGCACTGCCGCTCGTATATGTATCAGCCAACCACATCAACGAGCCTACTTTCGCAGACAATTACTACGAATCGATCCTCGGCGTTTATGCTACATACAAGGGCCAGCTCGGGCTCTACTGCATCAGCCTCGTGCTCGGAGGACAGGGCGCAGAGATGGCTACCGCCCTCGGACGCGATGTACTGTCGATCCCTAAGAAGGTAGATGCTGAGTTCGTCATCAGAAAGAATGATGAGACGGGCAAAGTGGATGTGAGCGTATCAAGAAGAGGCACACAGCTCATCGACATGAAGCTGCGCCTCGGCGAATACAACCACCCGATGACTCACCTTATCTTCCAGGCGCCGTCGGCTGGAAAGGAAACCAAGGGATTCGGATACTACTTCCACTTCGATCAGATGCCTGATGAGAACGGCGGATCCAAGTTCAGCACATCACTGACCAAGGTTCTCTGCCAAT